>JBJKRP010000242.1:0-34946 GCA_046704565.1 Ignavibacteriaceae bacterium
GATGAAAAGTCTAAGCAATAGAGTTGAAATAAAGGGAAGACTTGAATTCATTAACTTAAACATCAAAGGTATAGGGATTGAAAAAGGATTTTTATTTTTCCAGGAATTAAGATTTAAGCCATCAAGAACAACCGTATTTCTGGCAAGAGCTTCTTTCTTTAAAACAGATTCTTATAACTCAGCAGTTTATGAATACGAAAGCGGGTTTGCCGGAGTGCTGTCAAACCTTGCTCTTTACGGAGAAGGGCTGCGCTGGTATTTAATTACAAAATACAAACTGCTTCCATCGGTTGAGATTTCGATTAAATATTCCGAAACATATAAGCCTAAGGAAAAGTCGCTTGGCTCCGGCTACGGCGAGATCAATGGTAACCTTGATAATGCATTATATATGCAGTTGGATGCCGAGCTTTAACTTGATCTTATAAATTCGGTCTTCAAAAAAGAACTCCCGCATTCTCTTTTAATTTAGCTTCCTTTACAAAATACATATCCGTTTCTCCTTTACCTTTAACCGAAAGCTTTCCGCGGTATTCGCAATTAAAAAAATCTTTAACTAATTCGTAAGTGCTGCCGGAAATGTTTATTTCTCCGCCCCGTGAACTGCTTTCCATCCGGCTGGCAATATTAACGGCGTCTCCCCAAACGTCATAGGCAAAGTTGTTAGTGCCTACAACTCCCGCAACAACGGGACCGGAATTAATACCGGCTTTCAGCTTCCATTTTACTTTTGAAGTTTCATTTTTTTCGTCAAGATATGCAAGCATCTCCTTGGCAGCATTTATAATCCTGACGGCATGGTCGCCTTGCTCTTCGAATAAGCCTCCGCAGATCATGTATGTATCGCCGATCGATTTGAGCTTTTCAAGCCTGTACTTTTCTATAATTGAATCGAAGCGGCT
Organism: Ignavibacteriaceae bacterium; assembly: GCA_046704565.1. GTDB lineage: Bacteria > Bacteroidota > Ignavibacteria > Ignavibacteriales > Ignavibacteriaceae > FEN-1297. Next base: position 903 of record JBJKRP010000242.1, read on the forward strand.
GAATATCTCGTTTAATTCCTCAACGAGCTCGCCGGGAGGAAGCTGGATAGTAATTTGTCTGAAGCCCTCGAAGTCGGTAAATAAAATTGAAATAGACTCATAATGTCTCGGATCAACAGCGCCGTTCATTTTCAATTCATAGATTATATCATCGGGCAGTATATGATGAAGGAGCCTGTCGTTATTAATCTTTTCCTCTTCCAGCTCTCTTGTTTTTTCTTTCAACTGCTTTTCTATTTCAAACTTGTAAAGAGCAAGCTCAATTGCGCTGCGAAGTCCCTTTTCTTCGAATGGTTTAAGCAGGTAGCCGCCCGGTTCGGTTATCTTTGCTTTTTGAAGTGTCTCCTCATCAATCAAAGCTGTAAGAAATACGACCGGTATTTCAAACTTCTGTTTGATCAACTCTGCGGTTTGTATTCCATTAAGCTGACCGCTCAGCATTATATCCATTAATATCAGGTCTGGTCCTTCCGCTTCCGCTTTCTTTATTGCTTCCTCGCCTTTACCAACAAAGGATGTCACTTCATAACCAAGCTTTTCAAGCACTTTCTTTAAGTCAATAGCAACAATATATTCGTCTTCAACAACTAATATTTTTATTTTTTCATTCATCTTCAAAACAAGTTAAGTTTAAACATATTTTAGTCCATCGCCTTCTGTAGTTCAATGCTTCTTGATTTTAAACCGAAGGAAACAAAAATTAAAAGCGCAGTAAATATACCAACAACAAGAAAAGCAAATTGAAACCCTCCTGCACCGCCGCCGCCGGAGGTTGCCAGAGCGCCGACTACAGCGCCGCCTAAAAGCTGTCCAATTCCCGTAAACAATCTTAACGCGCCTTGTGCCGACGCCTTCTCGTTCTCGTTGGATTCATTCAGCATAACATAACGGAGAGGTGCACCAATAAGAAATCCGCTGCCGAATCCGATCAGGAATGCAGAGATGTAAAATCCTTCCAGGGTTGTTGAGAGAAATGCAACACCAAACATTCCGGCGGAGAGCAATACCGTTCCGGTGATTAAAACTATTTTAGAACCCAATTTGTCAAGCATTCTCCCAGCAAGCGGCGATCCGATTGCCATTGCAAATACAATTGGCAATAGCATAAAGCTTGCATGCGAAACAGAAACGCTAAAAGTATCTACAAGCAATGGAGGAATAAAGACCACCGCTGCCTCTGTAATTCCTGCGCCCACTGCGAGTATGCTGACAAGGCTAACCTGCCGCGTAGATAAAAGCCTCATGCGTAAAAGCGGATCGGACTTCTTATTTTCAAATAAGACAAAAAACGGAATAAGAATTACTGCGGCAGCAATGAATGGTAATATTGCTGCAGAAGTAATGCTCTTAAGAAATTCCGAAGAATTAACCTGGTTGAAACCGTAAGCAAGAAAAGCCAGGATGACGGACATCAGGGCTGTACCTGTCCAGTCAAAGCCTTTACTGCCGCGGGGATGTGCCGCGGGAATAAATTTTAAAGAGAGAATAATTACCAGAAGCGCTATCGGGATATTTATAATGAACAGCCAATGCCAGCTTAAAAGAAGTATAACTCCGGCAATTGCAGGACCGATGATAAAGGCAATCCCGAATACAGCCCCGATTAATCCGAGTGCGCCTCCGCGTTTATCTTCAGGAAAAGTATCTCCTATTACGGCGCTGGCAACAGGGAATATTCCGCCAGAACCGAACCCCTGAACAGCTCTTCCAATAAGGATTACTGAAAAGCTCGGCGACAAGGCAACTATTAGCGAGCCCGCAGCAAACAGCAGAACATCAAGGACGTAAACTATTCTGCGGTTCATAACATCCGCAAGCTTTGCCATAAACGGAGTGCTTACTAAATTAAAAAGGACATAAACCGCAAATATCCATGCAACTGTTCTTTCATCCACATTAAACTGCTTTTGTATTGCCGGCAGCGCCGGACCAACAATAGCAATATCCAGCGCGCCCATTAACACGCCGATAAATAATACGGTAAGAATTTTGTTTCGCTGTTTTTTATCCATTACTAAAAAAATTAAAAAGAGAAAGGTGTTTCTCTGTTTCCATCAAAATCAGGTCTGTAAGTTTCCTGACTTTCCATCTCTTGAGTCCAGCCGTTGTTTAAGCCGTATCTATCAAGCAGTCGTAGAACTCTATCGTATTCGGATTCGCGGACCGTTCTGTCCAGCAAGACTTCGTCTTTCGCTTTAAAGACGGGATAATACTGCGACATTACCGAAAGGTGAACGTCCCTGCTTAAATCATTTGCGATAAACTTAAATACTTCCTCGGATTCCGCCAGATCATTTGGAAGAACCAGGTGACGGATTATTAAGCCTCTAACAACAACGTTGTCTTCGTAAATTAATTTATCTCCAACCTGTCTAAACATTTCTTTCACTGCAAGCTGAGCCTTTTCAAAATAATTGGGCACCTTTGAGTATCTTTTTGCATATTCATTGTTGCCGTATTTGATGTCCGGTAAATAAATATCTATTACTCCGTCAAGCAGCTTCAGCATCTCTACCGAATCATAGGCATTCGTGTTATAAATTATCGGAAGCCTAAGACCCTTTCCAGCGGCAATATTAATTGATCTTAATATCTGCGCCGCAAAGTGCGTTGGAGAAACAAGCCCGATGTTATGGCAGCCTTTTTCCTGCAGCTCAATCATAATGTCGGCAAGACGATCAAATGAAACTTCATTCTTCCTTTCAACTTTCCAGTTCTGCGAGATAATAAAGTTCTGGCAGTAAGCGCACCTGAGGTTGCAATTGCCGAAGAAAATATTCCCTGCGCCATTAGTACCGGAAAGTACCGGTTCTTCGCCAAAGTGCGGGGTGTACGAAGAAACAATCGGATGATATCCGCTGATGCAATAGCTAATCTCATCTTTTGTTCTGTCTATATAGCAGTCGCGCGGACAGATATTGCACGACTTCAGCATTTCTTCTGCAAGCTCAATCCGTCTTAAAAGCTCACCGGATTCATATAGTTTAATGTACGAAGGTTCAAAGCTCATTTAAATAAAGTAAATTCTTTCGCTGCAAATTTACTCAATTAAACGGCAAGTAAACAAGATAAATGCATCACTGCAAATCATGTTTATAATGGATGCATGAGCTGCATGAACATGTCGTTAATTTCATGCAGCCATGCTCAATGTGCCGCTGCCTGTTAGCTTTTCAATCCATCTTTTGTCTTGATATTATTTCTTCCATCTGATCCATAACGTTATTCATCCTGTCCATTGTCAGCTTAAACGGTTCGGATGATAATGGATCAAGCCCGGCTTTCTTAATCAGTTCAATCGGGTATTCGGAGCTCCCTCCCTTCAGAATGTTATAATATTTATCTACTGCGGGCTTTCCTTCAGTTAGGATTTTCTGAGCAAAAGCAGTAGCGTAAATTAACGATGTGGCATACTGGTACACATAGTAATTATACATAAAGTGCGGAATATACTCCCACTCATATGCAATATACGGATCGGCTACACAGTATCCATCATCGCTTCCGTAATATTCTTTAACAAGCTTGTAATACATCTTGCTTAAAGCATCGCCGGTAATCGGTTCTCCTGTTTCAGCCATCTTGTGCATTTCAAGCTCGAATTCCGCAAACTGAGTCTGGCGGAAAATCGTAGTCCTTAATAATTCAAGATAGCTGCCGAGCAAGTATAACTTCTCCTTATCGCTTTTTGCATTCTTTACCATATAATCGTTCAAGAGACTTTCATTCAAGGTTGATGCAATCTCCGCAACGAAAATCGGATATTGCGAATTCACAAACGTCTGGTTCTTATTTGAAAGATAACTGTGCATCGTATGCCCCAGTTCATGAGCCAATGTTGAGACGGACTCATAATCCCCATTCCAGTTGGTTAAAATGAAAGGATGGACATCATAAGCACCGCCGGATGAATAAGCACCGCTTCTTTTTCCGGCTGTAGGAAAGTAATCTATCCACCTATCGTTAAACGCTTTCCGGACCGTTTCCAGGTAACTCTCTCCAAGCGGCTTTAGTGCGGCAAGTATTGCCTTTTGCCCTTCCGGCAGATCAAACTTCATATCGACTTTTTTTACTATCGGGGTATAAAGATCAAAGTAATGAAGAGTATCTACACCGAGCATCTTTTTCTTTAAAGCCAAAAATCTATGCAGCGTTGGAAGGCTGTTATGAACCTGCGTAATTAAGTTCTCATAGACTGCAGCAGGAATATTATTTGCATTCAGTGCAGCCTCAAGAGATGAGGAGTAATTCCTGTCCTTTGCATAAGTCCAGTCCGATTTCATTTTACCGCCGAGGTTGGCGCCGATTGTATTTTTGAATTTCCCATATTTATCGAAGAACGCTTCAAAAACCTTTTCCCTGTCCTTACGGTTAGGGAGAGAACGTAATTTAGTATAAGCAGCAGAAGTTAATTCTACTTCTTTACCGTCCGAAAGCTTTACTTTAGCATAAGGGAATTCGGCATCGTTGAAAATGCTGTAAACACTTTCAGGAGTACCGGTAACTAAACTGAAGCTTGCCAATATTTTTTCTTCGGCTTCAGGCAGAGTATGCGTTCGAAGTCGCTGAATATCTTCGATGAACATTTTGTATTGTCCCAGCTTCTTTTCTTCTTCAAAGAATGATTTAATCTTTGAAGGTTCCATCCTTAAAATCTCCGGGTTTAAGAACGCCGTCTTTTCGGATATTTCAGTTCCAACATGCGTTGTCTGCTGGGTTAATGATTGGTATTCCGAATTGCGGAGGTCCTGGCTGCTGAGATTATTAGCGTATTCGGCAAAGCGATAAAATTGCTTTATCATGCCGAAGTACAGGTCGAGTGCAGAGGTTAAGGTCTCCGCATTTTCGGATAAGCGACCTTTAAATTTTGTCATTTCATCAAGCTGCCGGAGTATATCCTCCTTAGCACCTTGCCATGCCGTTTCATCGGGATAAATATCAGCAAGATTCCACTGGAGCTTTTCGGGAACATCTTTGCGATTGAGGTTTTGTGCCGGGCATAGGAATGCCGATATAAGGACGAAGACTGAAATCAAAGAGAGGATTTTTAATTTAGCCATGCTATCACCTTTTAATAAAAAATAAAAATATCTTTGATGAAAGTTAATCTTTAATTCCAAATTCCACAATCATACTCATTAGTTTTAGGGAGGAATCTTTCTCCTTTATGTTGTAAATTCGCATTCAAAAAAAATTCAAGAGAAATTTAGATGAGCAAATCATACGATCCCAGAATGCATTCCGCAGAACATATCCTGAACCAAACAATGGTAAGGATGTTTAACCGGGGCAGGTCTTTCAGCGCGCATATCGAAAAGAAGAAGTCAAAATGCGATTACCGTTTCGACCGCAACCTGACGCAGCAGGAATTAGATATAATCGAGAAAAAAGTAAACGAAGTAATCAACTCAGGCATGAATGTAACTGAAGAATTTATCCCACGGGAAGAAGCTCAGAAGAAATTTAATCTTGAAAAGCTCCCTGACGAAGCCGGCAACAATATTAGAATTATTAAAATAGGAGACTACGATGCCTGCCCGTGCATCGGCACTCACGTTAGCTCGACAAATGATATTGGCGGATTTAAAATAATTTCTTCAAGCTTCGAGGATGGAGTTTTAAGAATCCGGTTCAGGCTTGAGTAGGATACACTTGTTGTTATAAAAATAATTCAGAAATTATACGATTTAACAATTCAGTTAAGCGTAAGTCTCTTTAAGATGCGGAAATGAAAGCTGAATTGTAGTCCCCTTGTCTTTCTCACTTTGTATGTCAAACTCACCGCCAAGAAGCTTTGTCAGCTTATATGCAACCGTTAAGCCGAGACCGGCGCCTTCATACTTTCGCACGTATGCTTCTTCTTCCTGAACAAAAGGCTCCAGCAGCTTTTTTATTTCAGTCATGTCAAGTCCCTTACCGGTATCAGAAATCCGGATTACGGCTCTGCAGTCATCTACAGTTGAAGTAATCTTAACCCCGCCGCGGTCGGTGTATTTAATCGCATTGTCAACGATCGATGAAATTACCTTTTCAAATTTGACCCAGTCGGTTCTGATTATGATCTCGTCCAATTCTGTTCGAAAAGTAAAACCTAAGTTTTTGCTGCCCGCTGCTTCCTGTCTTTTATGGAAAACCGCCTTAAGAACCTGGTTGCAGTTCATCTCAACCATTTCAAGCTCAACCTCCCCGGATTCAATCTGGGAGACGTAAACGATATTGCTAAATAAGTGTAGCACCCTGTTTAGTACGTCTTTAAATGAAAAAACTATTTCCGAAATAGTATTGTAATCCTTCTCCCTGGTACACTCTTCAATTATTTCCGAGTAACCGGTAATTGCATTTAAGGGTGTTCTAATCTCATGCGACATATTTTCCAGAAGAGCCGTTTTTAACTTGTGAAGGTTCATCTCCTTTTCGTATGCCTTCTTTAATTGCTCTTCGTAGATAAGCTGTTCAGTAATATCGTTCATGCTGATAATATAAATTTTTTCTCCCTCTATTTTGTCTTCCACGAAAGTAATCTTTACCTTGTATTCACGCTGTCTGCCGGAATAGTTGCCTTCTACTGTCCCGTCTCCGGCATCTTCCTCCAGGCATTCCGGGTCTTTGTTAAGACCTGCAATCGAAACCTTTATAAACTCATAGAATTTCTTTTCAAGTATGACTTCAATGTTCTTTTTAACCGATTTGTTTTTATCGATTGAGAACAGCCTGCAGAAATTTTCATTGGCATTCTCAAAAAGCATTTCGCCGCTCTTCTCTTTTACAATAAGAAGAATATCCGAAATATTGTTTATAATAGACTTAAGTCTTCTTTCAGACCTTTTTACGAACTGGTTCTTGAGGATATAGTTGGTTATGTCATTTGCCGTCAGTATGAATTTTAAATTATCCTCGCCTGTTCTGAATACCGGATTTAGCTTTAGCTCCAGGTAACGTACGCTCGAATCCAGATCGGTAAATGAAATCGTCTTCATCCATATCCTGCAGGTATCGATGCTCTCGTCAAGCTGGTGCTTTTCTTCATGTGTAAGATAAAATGAAAGCGCATCCGATAATGAAATATTGTATATCGATTCTATCCCCTTCTTTAAAATCCTTTCGAAAGAATTAGTGGAGTAAGTAACCTTGCCCTCTTCATCTGTAATCAATATGGGTACGTGTCCGTATTCCAGTGCATTATGCAGGTTATTTATCTTCTCTTCCAGATCGGCTTTTTCTTCCAGTGACTTGAAGATAAGGACAAAATACTCTTTTCCCTCTATCAGTATCCTTTCGGCTTCTATGCTGTAATTATAGTTTTCCAGTTCATGTTCAGGCGAGAAGTAAAGATCAAAATGAAAATTGCTGTAGCTGCTTCCCGTAAGCGCAATAAGCAGGTAACCGAGATCAGGCTCGGAATTCAAATCAAAGAAAGTCTGCGTCTCCGGCAGAGCAAAGTTCTTTTTGAAAGTGCTGTTTGAAAAAATTATCTTGCATGCGGAATCCACTATCATCAGCGGGTTGCCTTCCGGTAAGTTATAGAAGGTGGTAAGCTCCGATAATGATAAAAAGTTTCTCCGTTCAGTAAAATTGCCCGGGCTTAGTTCGTTATGCATTTATTACTTTTACGCTTTTGATTGTTATTACCTTGTCAAAATCGGCTTCTCCGGAACTCCGGCTTTCTTTTTTAATATTTATTAATTTATCCAAAAAAATAAAGACCTGGCTGTTTAATTGGTCGAACTCATTCCTGATCCCGTTCCCAATCCCGTTCAGCAGCTCTTCAAAAATGTAAGAATCGCTCCGTGTAAGCTCGCGGTAAATGTGCATATCAAAAACACGTCCGAAGAAAACATTCAGCGCCGAAAAATTTATCAGTACCGGTACGGTATCATAATTTATCTCTCCGATTGCCGAGGAAAGATCGGAATATATTTTGGAAGTTGAAACAGCAGGGCTCCCTTCCTTAATCAAATTGTAATCGAGCGAGCCAAGCAGGTTTATATTTACAAGATCAATAGTGGTTCTGAATTCAATGCTTGAGACAATAAAATCGAGAAACAGCTTTTCATTGGCAGAATGCTTAAATTCCTTTAGTCTCCAGTTCACCTGGTTAAGGAACTGCAGCGCAGGCGAGATGTTTACGGAGTCGTGAATATCTGCCCTCCGGTTGTAAGCCGAGGCAGCATTTATTCCGAAACCGGACGGTCTGGCGGATTTGCTGTACTCGCTTCCCGCACTAATATTATCGATTTTGTTCAACATGCCATTTCCTCAACTCATAATCGAAATTTTTTGCGGGAAATTTAGTGTGGAAGGTTTAGGCTGGGGCAAGGATTAATTTTGAAGATAAGGCTAAGACATTCTTCAATTTGCTTAGCCTCAACTACTAATCCAGTTTAATCATCTTGCTGTCGTTCGAATAGTTCACCAATTCCGGGTTTTTAAGGTGCTCTAAATCGTTTGCCAGGTCTTTAATCCTGTCAATCGATTGGCTTATTACTTTGAAGTCTTCACTAACGGAGTCACCGATTTCAGACTTAATCTCATCCTCTACATTCTTGATTGCCATTAAAAGGCTGCTCAAAGGATTATTTATTTTATGACCGATAGTGCAAGCCATCTCTACCAAAGCCTTGCTGTGCTCTATATTCTTTAATTCGTACTGAAGATTATGAATTCTTATACCTGACCTGATTCTTGCAAGTAGTTCCTGGTTTTGGACCGGCTTGACCAAAAAATCATCGGCACCTATATCCAGCCCTGTAACTCTATCCTTTAGAGATGCCCGCGCGGTTAATATTATAAAATAAATAAGCTTAAACTTCTCGTCCTTCTTAACGATATTGCAGAGCTCAAGTCCGTCCATTACCGGCATTGTCCAATCCGCAATTATAACATCCGGGACTTCAGTCTCCAGTAATTCAATCGCTTCCTGTCCATTTGTAGCGGAAAGTACCGTATAGTCATTCTTCGTTAAAAGCTTGTTCAGGATAAAAAGCGTGTCTTTCTCGTCTTCAACAACTAAGATTTTATTACTCATTCTTTCGCAACCAGGTTATTTACTTTTTCAATCAACAAATTGAAATCGACGATAGGCTTGGTAATATAATCCTCCGCAAGGCTGTCTTTATAAAACTCCTCGCCTTTGATTGCAGGAGAATAAGCCGTAACAAGCATAACCGGAATACAGGTAAACTTTTTATCTTTCTTAATAATACCGGATAGCCTGATACCGTCGATTTTCTCTCCCTTAAGATAAGTATTCTTTAAATTTATATCCATGATAATCAAACTTACTTCAGTCGAGTGCAAAATATCAAGTACTTTGTCGCCATCCTCCATAAAAATGGGATTATACCCGGCTCTTTTAAAAATAAAGTGATAAAAATCTATTGTAAAAGGGTCGTCTTCCACTATTAAAATATTTTTCATTGCGAATTATCCATAAATTTTACTATGATATTAATCCTTCGGTTTACAAAGCTGAAAGGGTCGGACTTATCACGTAGCCTTCTGTCTGCGTACCCTCTTACCTGGTCTATTTTTTCTTCGGGCAGTTTACCTGATGTTAATGCACGGCGTGCAGAGTTTGCCCTGTCGGCGCTAAGATCGAAATTATTGTAGCCGTTAATTCCGTCTGCGTACGGTCTGGAGTCAGTATGTCCTTCAATTATAATTTTATTGGGAAGAGTAGAAAGCTCATCGCCAATTTTCTGCAGTAGCATAAAAGCCTCCTGTGTAAGCTTTGCCGTTCCTATTTCAAAGAATAAATTCTTTGCCGAGTCAATGATCTCGATTTTCAGCCCTTCTTTAACAAACTGAATTTTTATCTGACCTGAAATGTTATTAAAAGCAGGGTTGGCGGAAATCTCTCCAAGTAATTTATCACCCATCTCCTGCAGCATCTTCATTTCTCTGGCATGTTCATTCTGAACGCTGTTGTTATCCAGCTTGATAATATTCTTGTTGTCGCCGACGAGGATCTCTTTCCCCTTGTTTGAAAATCCGAGAGGATTCTTAAAATAATCGGCAACCAGCTTCTGTACCTTTGTACTCTGGCTCATTACCCAAAGAACAATAAACAACGCCATCATTGCAGTAACAAAATCTGCATAGGCAACCTTCCAGGCGCCGCCGTGTCCCCCGCTGTGCTTTTTTACTTTCTTTATTATCCGGGGCGGAAGATCATTCCCGTCTAAAGCCATTTAACTCTTCCCTCTTACAAAGTTTTCAAGCTCGGAGAATGTCGGTCGGTCATCCGAGAAGATGGTCCGTCTCGCTATTTCAATTGCAATTATAGGCGGGTTGCCCTTAGCATAGGCTACTATACACGCCTTTATTGTATGGAAGATGCGGATTTTATTCTCAAGGTTATGCTCAATGTTTGCGGCTAAAGGATTTACAAACCCGTAAGCCGAAAGTACGCCGAGGAAGGTACCGACAAGAGCTCCGGCTACGTGTTCACCAACTACAACCGCACCTTTGTCTATCGACGCCATCGTAACTATTATACCGAGTACCGCCGCAACTATTCCAAGACCCGGCAGCGAGTCTCCTACCCTTGCAAGCGTAGCCGGTACCGGCTTGGACTCGATCTCGAAGGTTTCAATTTCCGTATCAATTAACTCCTCAAGCTCATGTGGCGGAACTCCGCCTGAAAGCATTACCTTCATCGTGTCCGAAAAAAAATTCCGCATCATTTCGTTGCCGACAAACTTCTTGTTCTGCGAGAGTATCTCGCTCTCAAGAGGATTCTCTATATGCTTTTCAATAGCGAGCAAGCCGTCCCTTTGGGCAAGCAAAAAAAGCTCGTTGAAGGATTTAAGCATATCAAGATAATCCTGCTTTGTAAAATGATCCGGCTTTATCGCTTTGGGAATCTCGGCAATAATCTTTTTTACGAGAGATAAAGGCGAGGCAATTAAAATACTCCCTATCGCAGCCCCGCCGATAATCATTATCTCGGACCACTGCAAAAGAAGGATTAAATTTCCGCCGGCAAAAAGAAACCCGGAAACAATCGCTACAACTATTACTGCTATTCCAACTATTATGAACATTTTATCTTTCTATTTCCGGAACTGCTTCCTCAATGTCTTCAACAATCTTAAAAATCTGGTCGCACATATTTTTAATCTGTCCCCAGTTAATGTTAGTGCCGAGCAATTGATCTTCAATAATTCCGCTGATTACAGTTAATTGCGGGTAGCCGATTGAACTCCCCGAACCTTTAAATTCATGTACTACAAACCTTAACGGTTCATTGTCTCTGTTTTCAAGAGACTCAAGAATTTTTTTCTTCTTAGCAGGGTAGCTTTTTAGAAAAAGTCCTGCAAGCTTTTTTCTAATTTCATTTGTCTCGGAGTTGGTAAAAGTCTTTGCCTTTTTTGCTCTCTGCAGAATACCCGGACCGAGCAGCTCGCTGATGTTCTTTATAATTATTTCTTTTTGCAGAGGCTTGGACATCACCCTGTCGGCGCCAGCCTCTATCGAGGCTAAAACGTTCGAGCGGTTTGTATTCCCGCTGATTACAATAACGGGGATTCTTTTAACTTCTTCAATCATCTTGATTACCTGCAGCATCTTTACGCCGTCCAGGTTGGGCATCATCAAATCAAGAAATATAATAGACGGCTTATGTTCCTGCGCCTTCTGGATACCTTCAAGACCATCGTTGCAGGTTATGACTTCAAAGTTATAGTCGCTGAAAAAGTTCTTCAGCGAGTACCTGATAATATCCGAATCATCAACAACAAGTACTTTTATTTTATTTTCAATTTCCATCTGTTATTTTCCTAATCTGGTTTACTTTAAGCTTGGAAGCATCTGCAGGCTTCCGGGTACTTTGCTTTGATGCTTCAATAGTTACTTGTTTTACCTTCTCGTAAATTTCTTTTCTGAAAATCTCAATCTCCTGCGGCGCGGTTATTCCAAGCTTAACCTGACCTTCGGACACCGCGAGTATCTTTATAGAGATTTCAAAATTGTTAACACTCCGGCTTGAAGCGATTTTTACTTCCTCATCCAACTTCCTTGTTAAAATCAGCATTTCTCGTCCGGCTTTCTAATCTTTAATAAAATTATATTTAAGCGGGTACTTTTCAGTATCCAGTATCTTCTGGAAGCCGCTCTTGCTGGTTTGATTTATGTAGACCGGAGCCTTCATGTTAACGGTTATTTTCTGAAAGTCCGGGTTCATTGTTACTATGCCGAAGGCTTCGCTGCTTTCTTCCTGTGGGAAGGAGTCGTCTATTAATCTTAAGCCGATAAGCGGAAAAACTATATCCGGTTCCTCAATAGAATTAAGCCAGTAGAAAATCTCATCGTCTACTTTTATAAGCAGAAAGTCTTTTAAGTTTTCGAAGCCAAATATTCCTGTATTGAACTTTATTATAATGTTCGGCTCAAACTCGATTTCTCCGAATTGGTGTGTACGTATTTTCATAGCGCATCATTTTTTTATAATTACAATATCAACTCTTCTATTCAAAGCTCTTCCCTCCGGCGTAGTGTTTGCAGCAATCGGTTTATACTCCGAATACCCTACGATGGAGACTTTCTCCGGCTTCAGACCTTCAGTATGTATCATGTCGTAGGCGGTGTTCAGCGCCCTAACTACCGATAAATGCCAGTTTGAAGGAAAGCTTTTCGTATTTATCGGAACATCGTCCGTGTGCCCTTCAACTCTGATATCGTTAGGCAGTTCCTTAAGCATTTGCGCCAGCCTGTGAAGAACAATTTTTGATCCCGGCGTCAAGTCTGCACTTCCCGAAGGAAAAAGGACATCATCAAGTATGTGTATGGTGACGCCTCGCTTATTTTCTTCAAGCCTGATCGAGTTGGTGTAATGGTATTTTTCAACCAGGCTCGTCAATTTTGTTTTCAGATATTGTTCCGGGTCCTGCGTACTGTTAGCAGGAGCAGCGGTTTTTACATCTACAACTTTTTCTTTGTTGCCGAATACGTCTCCCATTGCAGTTATCATCTTCTGATACTTACTGGCGTCAATCTTGGAAATCGCATAAAGGATAATAAATAATCCAAGCAGCAACGTTATCAAGTCTGCATAAGTAATCAGGTAGCGGTCTTTTTCACCGCTTTCTACAAACGGGTTTTCTTCTGCATCTAAGAACTCATCAGCTTTAATTGTTCTCTTTGGGGCAGCAGGCTTATCAGCCTTGCCTTCACTATCGAAGGGATTTCGCCGCTCTGCAGAGCCAGAATACCCTCCAAGGAAATTTCCATCATGTGCTTTTCTTCTAAGTGGCACTTCTTTAGTTTGTCGCCTATTGGTAGCCATAATATATTAGCGCTGAAAACGCCCCACAAAGTTGCAATAAAAGCTGAAGCTATATTTTTAATTAATGAATTCGGATCGCCGCCGGCATTTGCCAGCGTCATAATCAAGCCCATAACCGTACCGATTATTCCCATAGTAGGCGCATAGCCGCCCATCTTGTTGAAAATAAAAATATTTGAGTAATGCCTTTCCTGCATCGCCTTTATTTCGAGTGCAGCAAGGTTCTGAACCGAGTCGGCATCGCTGCCGTCTATTACGTATCTCAAAAGCTTCTTCGGGAACAGATACTCCAGGTTATCAACCTTTTTCTCGATTGATAAAAGTCCTTCTTTCCTTGATATTATCGAAAAATCTACCAAATTATTTATAAGTATCTTAAGATTATACCGGCGCGGAAAGTAAGCAAGCAATATGAGTCTGAAAATATTCTTAAACCGGTCGAGCCCGAAACCGATAATAACGGCAGCAAAGGTACCGCCGAAGACTACTATTATAGGCGGAATAAGGAAAAGCTTCTCGAACGCGCCGCCTTCCATAAAGAAAGCACCGAATATCGAAAATATCCCTAAAAAAAGCCCGCTTATTGTCGATAACTTTCTGCTCATAGATAGTTCAATAAAGATTGTGTTGAAACCATAGCCGCCATTTTATAGATCATTTGGAGCACGTTGTCCTGGTTTTGCAAATTCACAGCAGCCTTAGCTACATCAAGACTTTGTACGTTAGAAATCATCGTATTTAATTGGGTCTGCTGGTTGTTTAGCAGGCTTTTTGTATTGCTCAACTGGTTAGTCATGTTGCCGGCTACTGCAAGGTTGTCAAGAATTCTCTCATTAAAACTGGATACACTCTGTACAAGCGATTGATCCGGTGTTTGACCGGATTTTAATTGGTTGACAATTGCAATCAGGGTATTAAATATGTCTGTCTTCTGGTTTGCAGAAAATGCCAATGACGTAGTTCCGCTCTTTTCGGTAACAGAAGTAGGATCGAGAGTAAAATCAATATTTTTGCTACCGACTTTTATTTGAACAGGCGAAGGCGGCTTGTTATTAACTGTCTGGAGTACACCTGTCGATGAATTGAAAACCATAGTTTCCGCAGGAGGAGAAGCAGATAAAACCGAAGTATTGGTACTGTCTAAAACATCATAAGTCATGCTGTAAGTATCTGCAGCCGTCTTTGTATAATTTACCTTCAGCGTATACGGGTTGCCTTGATTATCATAAACAGTAGTTGTATTGGCAACTGTTGAGTTTAATGCTGTGCCGGAATCTATGCTTCCGTTTTGATTTACAATAGTACCAAATACTTGGGTACCCGACATATTTATTTGCTGTTGTATGTTTTGCGAGGTAGTAATCTTTTGCGCTCCGGAAACATCACTCACTTGAACGTTAACCGCAGTGTTAGTTGAATTCATTCCATAAGGCGCTGCAGAAAAATCTGTTCCGCCGAAGACATACTTACCGCCCGATTCGGTGTTGGCAAGGCTCAAAATAGATTGAAGGGATTGATTTATCTGATCCGCATAATTACTAAGATTAGTGCTGTTTGTCGGATTATTTACATCGCTTAGCTTCGTTAAAATACCTGTTATTTCGGTCTGGATGCTTTGCATCGTATCAGTTGTATCTTGAACAAACGAGGTACCGCTGTCAATATTGCTGGAGTAGGTATTCATCTGCTCAAGCTGGGAATTCCACTGTATTAAATTCGCGGTTCCGTTCGGAGAATCGGAGGGCTGCAGAATATTTTTATTCGTAGCTATTTGAGTCTGCAAGCTGTTAACATTGTTTTTCGCCGTGGTAAGGTTGTTAACATAGTCAGTTGACAACATTATATCTGAAATTCTCATAGCATCAAGAAATTATATTAATTAATGTTTCAAGCATCTGGCTGGCAATCGACATTACCTTAGCCGATGCTTCATAAGATTTCTGGAATTGAAGTACATTCGACATTTCTTCATCTACCGAAACTCCGGAAATAGAAGACTTTTGCGTTTGGAGCTGGTTCAACAACAGTTGATAAGACTGAGCCGTATTTGATGCATACTGCACGTCGCCGCCTACTTTCGAGACCAGCGTTGTATAATTATCAATAACCGTGTTACCATTCGCATCCTTCTGGTTTATCAGCCCTCCGATCGTCGAAGCAATATCTCCATTACCAGAAGTTCCGTCGCTCGAAGCGGCTATCATATTCGGGTTATTCAAAACCTGCTGATTAATTGAAAGAATTCCGTTGCTATAACTATCGAAAAAATTTACCCCGGTTTGAGGCGGATTTGTCGTTGTATAACCTGTAGAGGTCTGCGAATTTACTCCATTCATTATCTGGTTTATAACATTATCAAACGAAGCCTGATAAGCCGGGATTTTGTTGTTATAAATATCCGTCAAAGCATTCAGCTCGCCGCCTGCAAGACCGGATACCGTTGTACCGTTTGAATTCTTTAGAACAATCTTACCGTTATCTGTTGTGGCGGAAAACTGCATTGCCGTCGATCTGTCAACAGCCAATATTCCTCCAACTGAAATTACAGCCGAACCGCCGGAATCATAAGTAACATTAATATTGGCAAGATTGCTTACCGCATCTATCAGCTTATCCCTTGCGTCCATTAAATCGTTCGGCTGTTGTTTTGCATTTTGAGCAGTATATATTTGAACATTCAGAGTTTGTATTTGTTTAAGATCCGTATTAAGCGTATTAAGATCGCTGTTAACGTTATTGACTACGTCGGACTTAATCGAGTTAAGCCCTGAATTTATATCTTGCACCTGATTGCTTAAGCTTTGCGCCGTCTGGACCACGTTATTTCTAAGTGATGCCGAATTAGGCGTTACCGAAAGTTGCTGCCACGCATTATAAAATGCCGTAATAGAATTTGAAAGACCGTTATTCGAAGGCTCTGAAAAAAGAGTCTGAATATTGCCGAGTATAGTGTTGCGTTCGTTGTTGTCTGAATATTTCTGGTTATTGTCTCTTATTTGCTGGTCTGTTAGTGTATCCCTTACTCTCTGAATATCGGTTAACCTGGCGCCGCTGCCCCAGGTCAAGCTTCCGCTTGAAGTTGAAGGTGCCTCGGTAATTACAGCCCTCTGTCTTGAATAATTGGGATTAGAAGCATTCGCAATGTTATTCGAAGTAACATCAAGTGCTTCCTGGTAGGCATTAAGCCCGCTCTGCGCAATGTCAAATGTACTTGATAAGCTCATTATACTTTCCTATCAAGAATTGGCTTCTGATTATTGCTTATAAATGTCGAGACGGTTTCTTTTATGAAATTCCTCGCCTGGTCTACAAGCAGCTTATTCTGGCTGTTTATATTTATAATCTGCATCATCAGCTTCTGCAAGGATGTCTGTACCTTAATAAAGCTCTTCGGGTTGAACTCCCTTCTACCCTTTAAAGTATTAACAAAATCAGAAAGCTTTCCGCTGGATGCGTTTAGAGAATATTTCTCGGAAAGCTCACAGATCATTTGTGTCATGTGCTTTTCATAATATTCAAAATTGATAAGCAGAGCGCCTTCCGTTTTTATCGTCTCTTCAAGCCCCTTTATGTCGCTTTCAATAATTGCTCTCTGCTGTAAGACAATTGTATTGAGAAAAGCCTCAAGGAACTGATGCTGTTCCTTAAGTAGTTTAAAAAGGTCAGTCATTTCCATAGTTCTCTCCGTTAAAATGATTTAGATATCCGATTACTCTTTTTACATAAGATTGAGTCTCATCAAACGGCGGAACCCCGCCGTATTTGTCTACGCTATCAGGTCCTGCGTTATAAGACGCCAGCGCAAGCTGTACATTGCCGTTATATTTTCGAAGCATTTCCGACAGGTATTTAGTTCCGCCGAAGATGTTTTCTTTAGGATCAAAAACATTGCTTACACCCATTTCGGATGCTGTTGAATCTATTAGCTGCATTAAACCTTTGGCTTTGGCGCTTGAAACCGCTTTATCATTTGCGGCTGATTCGGTAAGAATAACCGACTTAATTAAATTCTTATCAACGCCGAAATATCCTGCAGCCTGATCGATAATATTTTCATACTTGCCAAGCCTGTCCATCGCCTGAGTAGAAGGCTTAATTGATGGAAGGCTCTCGGCAGATTTATTAACTTCAATCTTGTCAACGTTCAACGGCAAAGTTCCTTCGGGCTTCTTAAGGCTTTGTTCGAGGTCCTCGCCGGTAATTTTCTTGTAAAGAATATCCGCTATGCCGAGGCTTTTTTTCTTGGATATCATCTCCGCCATCTGGTTCTCAAATATCGTATCGAAATAATCCCCGCCGAAACCGCTGTCATCCGAACCGCCGCCGAACATTCCGCCTGAAGACTTGTTCATGCTCTTCAGCATCATCGCGGTCAGAAGACTTTCAAACTCTTTAGCAGCATTTGCAATCTTCGTTTTCTGTGCATCGCTGTACCTGCTGTTTACCGAAGCAGGCTGGCTGATATGCTTAACATCGGTAGTATTTAATTGAATACCGCTCATTATATTATCACCAGTTCACCGATTAATGCGCCGGCTTTCTTAAGAGCCTGGAAAATTGCAATTATATCCTGCGGCGAAACCTTCAGCGAGTTCAATGCCGCGGCTACCTGCTGTACTGTTGAGGCTCCCTGGATTGCAATGGTATTCGTCGAATCCTGAGAAACATAAGGGATCAAATTGTTAAACACTTTCGTCTGCCCATTTGAAAACGGACCCGGCTGTGAGATAATAGGATAGGATCTTATCGTTATATTCAGGTTGCCGTGTGTAATACTGGCAGGAAGAATTTTGACGTTGTTGCCGGCAACTACAGTTCCCGATCTTTCGTCGAGAACGACTTTTGCGATAGCATCCGTCTGTACGTTTATTGCCTCGAGCTGCGCAAGGAAGCTTACAATATTGTTCTGCTGGTTCGCCGGAACGTTAACTTTGATCTCAGCCGCATCCTTAGCTATCGAAGTGTTGTTGCCAAACTTTGCATTGATAGCGCTTGCAACGTTGCTCGAGGTTGTAATATCCGGCTCGCGTAAATAGATATTTACCGTTTTGGTCGAAATACTATCGGTCTCTAACGGCTCCTGAAGAATTCCTCCCATAGGAACTCTTCCAGCAAGCGCTTGATTTTTTGCCACACGGTTTCCCGTCGGAGTTCTAAAGTCATAGCCGCCTACTGAAATGGACCCCTGTGCAAAGCCGAAAACCTTTCCGTTCATACCCGAAAGCGGTGTCATCAGCAAAGTTCCTCCTAACAAACTTGATGCATCACCCATCGATGAAACAGTTACATCGAACTTTGCGCCCGGCTTTAAATAATCGTTAAGCGTTGCCGTTACCATTACGGCAGCTACATTTCTTGTCTGAAGATTGTCAGGCGAAACGGTAATACCGAACCGCTTCAGCATACTTGTTACAGATTGAATTGTAAAGGTGGATCGCTGCGTATCGCCTGTTCCGGAAAGCCCGACAACCAATCCGTAGCCGATGATCTGCTCGGAACTTTGTCCGGTAATATATGCAATGTCTTTTATGCGCTGCGCAAAAAGGAAACTGCCGCTGAACGGGCATGCGTATAATATAAAAAATAAAACCGGTATTAAAACACGTTTCATGTTCTCAAGCTCCAAACATCTAAAATATCCAGTGCAAAAATTTTGTCAGCCATCCCGGCGACTGGGAGCTGTTGATCATTCCTTTGCCGTTAAAAATAATTTGTGCGTCGGCAATATTATAAGAGAGAACCGAATTGTCCGGGTTAATATCCGATGGTCTTACAACTCCTCTAATAATCACCGTCTGCTCTTCGCCGTTGATCGTAATTTTCCTGCTGCCGTCGATTACAAGATTTCCGTTCCTAAGAACAGAGTCGACGGTTGCGCTTATTTTTGTCTGAACCATTCCTTCGGTCTTAGTAGAGCCTGAGCCGTTGAAATCATTTGTCGTCCCAAGATTCACATCGGCTGAAGTCGGGTTAGCGGCACCGCCCGTATTAAGCTTACCGGTTAAGCCCAGGTTACTGGTTCTTCCCGTAGAAGTCTGAGCATCGTTTGATGCCTGCGATGATTCCATAACAATAATGGTAACCGCATCGCCTACCTTGTTAGCCTTTTGATCGGAGAACAAAGATGAGAAAGCATTCTGCCTCATGTCCTGCGCAAGCAGGCTCGAAGCTGCTATCAAAAAGATCAAGATGAATTTATTTTTCATATTGCTACTCAATAATATTTACATCGTGCGAATTAATTACTTTCGCTTTATATAGTTTCTTATCTTTTGTTATAATTGTTATCGTCTCGCCCGGTACACCGTCCTGGCGTGAAAATGCATTGAACGAAATAAACACGCTGCCGTATTTATATTCAGCATCAACAGGGTCGCCGGCAAAAATCACCGGCTTCAAAGCCAGATCATCTTTTGTTAAAGCATCACCCGCATTCATAAAATTATTGC
This sequence comes from Ignavibacteriaceae bacterium, assembly GCA_046704565.1. Taxonomy (GTDB): domain Bacteria; phylum Bacteroidota; class Ignavibacteria; order Ignavibacteriales; family Ignavibacteriaceae; genus FEN-1297. The sequence continues at coordinate 20,637 of JBJKRP010000242.1, forward strand.
TTCTGTAAGAGTTTATTTCCTTCAGAGATTCTACCGGTTTATCGTTAAGCTTTGTTACGTCATATTCTTTTAATTCGAAATCAGACGCCGTAAGGTCCCGGTCTCTTTGAATTCTCTTTACCGCTACGTAAATCTTCTTGTAAAGACTAAGCCTTATAGACAATATTGTCTTTGAAATTCTTCCGCCTTTCCCTATGAGCCTGACCGGCAGATAGACCATATTGCCGCTCAAGTTGAAATCATCTTTTGAAATGATCTCCATTTTCTTACATGCTGGCGGGGTCTGGAGAATTTCATATTTATAATTATCAAACCCTGAAAGATTCTTTTTCAGATAAGCCTCAAGCTCATTCTTAAATGAGCCGCCTTGCCGGGCAAGCATGGATAATATGAATAATATTACTGTTAACATTTATGAACTTACTAACTATATACTTTCTTTCTATACTTGATACCGGATAATTGTTTTTACAGCCGGCATCGAGAACATAGCACGAAGACTAACCGTTCTTCAAATTATTCGCCATCTGCATCATCTGCTCAACAGTCTGTACGGTTTTAGAATTTATCTCATAAGCCCGCTGAGCCGTTATCATGCTTATCATCTCCTGGACAATATCCACGTTTGAAGATTCCAGATAGCCTTGATTTACCGATCCGAAACCGCTCTGGTCGGGCGAGCCGATGATGGGAGTACCGGATGATTCCGTCTGTCCGTACAAATTATCTCCCAACGCGGTTAAGCCTCCCGGGTTCATGAATCTTGCAAGCTCGATATTTCCAATCACCTGGCTGGTACCGCCGACCTTTTGTGCGGTAACGGTTCCGTCTTTGGCTATACTTACTGTCAGCGTGTTATCATCAAGAGTAATCGGCGGATCAAGCAGCAAGCCTGAGCTTGTAACAACTCTGCCCTGCGAATCAACCTGAAAAGAACCGTCTCTTGTATAGGCATAAGTTCCGTCCGGCTTTTTTACCTGGAAGAAACCATCGCCTTGAATTGCCATGTCAAGCTGGTTGTTTGTTTGAACAATATCTCCTTGCGTAAAGATTTTCTCTGTGGAAGTCGGCTGAACGCCGTTTCCTATTTGAAGAGTATTGGTAGAAACGCCGGTTGCATCCTGCTGCGCATTTACCGGGCTTACGTTTACCTGCTGGTACATAAGATCTTGAAACTCAGCTTTGTTTTTCTTGAAAGCAGTGGTATTAATGTTTGCAATATTGTTGGAGATAACTTCAATGTTTAGCTCCTGGGCATACATACCCGAGGCTGCAGTTCTTAAGGCTCTTGTTGGCATAATTTTTTCCTTCCTTCTAAACTTTTCCAATTTGATTTGCTTCATCCAGAGACTTATCAAGGTAATTAATCATTTTACTTGAAGAAGTATATTCGTTATTTATCTGTATCATATCTTCCATCTCTTTTATGGGATTCACGTTAGATTCTTCAAGGTAACCTTGCTTAACCTGGTATTGATTTTCAGGTGCAATCCTAAAACCGCTTGTCTCAACCGAGAAGTCAACACCTGTTGTTCTGCTTGCCTGTTCAGGGTTATCCATCTCTCCAATCAAAAGCTTGTCAACAACAACATCGCCCATTTTAATTTCTCCGCTGTTTGAAATGGATATGGTTGTCTTATTATTTAACTGGAGCTTGTTCAGGTTGATGGCTCCGCTTTTTCCCATAACTTTGTTTCCTTCCTGATCAACAAGGTAACCGTCATTTGATATTTGGAAATTCCCGCTGCGCGTAAGCTCGGGTCCGTTTTGGGTTTGTACAACAAAGAAAGCATTGCCTGAAATTGCCAGGTCAAGCGGGTTAGATGTCTGATAAAGATTCCCGGCGCGAAAGTCGGTTAATTCCTGCATCTGTACTTTTCCCGTCTGGTTCATTATCTCGGAGAAAGGAACTTCTCGCTTATATCCGGTAGTGTTTACGTTTGCAAGGTTGTTAGCAACTATCTCGAGATTTTTCATCCTTGCATCCAACCCATTTGCTGCGGTGTATATTCCTTTAACCATTATTAACCTTTCCTTAATGCTTTCTTCCGCTTGCTCTGCTAATCTCGTGCGATTTTATTTTCGCGGCAAGATAAATTTCGCCTTTCGCAATTTGCATATCGCGTGCATTCCTGGCTACGGCTCTGTTCGACGTTTCATAAGTCGAAGGCGCAGAAGTCAGCCTGTTCCTTACTTCGGTAAGTTTTCCGTTCTTTACGCTTGAGATTTTTTCCTCTCTTAAAAGCTTAATATTATTTTTAAGTTTACTGCTGCCGGATTTTTTCCTCAAGCTGCTCCTCTTAATAAAAACAAATATGAATATCCCGGCAGAGGCAGAGGCTAATACGAATAGCTTAATAAGCGCGTCATCCGAAAGCGGGATCATCCTTCGCAGACCCACAAAAAAGTAGTCCGGGTTTTCGTCTGGTATTTCTTTAAGCTTTACTACTGCCTGCTTTAAAGCCATGTCTTTCTCTTGCATCTCTTTCTTCCTGGCGGCATCAATCTGCGACTGCACCATTTGACTAATATCTACACTATCTCCGTTCGCCTGATCAACCATTGTATGTACTGAAGAATATGCAGACGCATAACTCTGCGCGGCTGCCCGGCAAGCAAACCCGGAAAGAAAAATTATAACTGAAAGCAAGACTGCAATTCTTAACCCTTGCCCGTTAACCGATACATGTAAAGGATAGGAAGACTTATAGCATCCGTTAAAGTTATTGTTCAGGTTAGGCTTACAAACTATCATCTTCCGATCCTTCTTTTAATAGGGAAAGTCAATATAAATATCGTACCTTTGGATTTGTTGGAATCGACAAACAGGCTGCCTTCATGTTTTGTTATTATATTATTAACTATCTTCAGGCTGACATCAGAGGTTTGCTTTATCGTTCCCGAGCTCAACTCTTCTATAAAGTCGGTAGTAAGCAGCCGGACAATGACATTCTCGTCCTTGAACTTTGTCTGGATGAAAATTCCGCCGCCGCCGCTTTTCGATTTTCTAAGCAATGTAAAAATATTGGTCAAAATCTGTTGGATGGCATTTGACTGGGACAAAACCGGCGGAAGATTTTCCTCGAGGTCCAGTATGCATTCGTAGTTGTCGTTCTTAAGCGATGAAACAACCACGCTGTAAAATTCCCGTATCAGCTCGTTAACCTGGCAAGGCTGAACCTTAAACTTAGCGTCGTTGTTCCCTGCAAACCGGACAAGGCTGTTGATAGCATTCTTAACTTTTCTTACCTGGTTATTTATCGTGTCGACAGCATCATTGCAGGCTTCATCTTCGCCGCGCAGAAATTCGGCGGCGCTGCCGATAACCTGTAAAGGCGAGAGTATCTCTTCGACAATCCCGGAGGTCAACTCGCCTATTGCCGAAAGCTTATAATCGTTTGCAAGCTTGCTCTGGTATGCCTGCATCTCGCTGAGAGACTTATTCAACTCATCCTGTTTGGAGAGAAACTCTATTTTTGAAAGCGTAATCTGCAAGCATAGCTGAATGATGTGTATCTCTTCGTAGTTGTTCGGGTAATGATTCCACGGTTTGCCGGCTGAAGCAGGTATCTGCATAACAAAAAGCTTTCTTTCGGCATCTTCATTAAGAACCGGGGAAACCAGATAAGACGACCTGCTGCCGTCAATATTGTTTATGAACGAATCTCTAAAAACCTTAGTAATACCGGCAGCAAAGAACCTTTTCAGGCTGTCTGCGGAAAATAAATTATCGATAAAAAAGCTTGTCCGTTCCGATGCGGCTGTTAAATACGGCGAGAATTTATTTTCTATCTGGATAAAGAAGCTGAACTCGCTGCAGCGCGTTAGGCGCTTCAGCAGGGCTTCAAACTGATGCAGGATCAAATCGCGGCTCTTTAAGCCCGAGATTGTTTTCTCAAACTCAAGTACCTGTCTAAGCTTTAACGCAAGTTCCCTTTCTTTATAAGAATATTCTTCCCCCTGATAACCGGAATCCTGGAAATAGTCCCGGCTGTCTGCTTTTGTTATGTAAGGCAGAGACTTGTTAAAAGACTCATATTCCAAAGTATTTTGTTTGATTACTCTCAACTTAAATACCTTACCGATTTTGCCTGGTGATTGAAAAGTTCTTCATAGCTTTGGATAAATTGGTTTAACTCGTCTTCGGTTCTGAAACGCAGTATTTCCATGTCGGACGGATTAAACTCAAGACCCTTATCCCAATATGAATTCCCGATCTGCAGTTTAGTAGTCATGTAATCTGCAAGATGCACTATGGACGCTAATGCTCTATTCAGAGAAGAGCCCTCCGGGTTATGATGATGAAGGATTGCTTCACACAATATTTCGGGAAAGTTCCAGCGCTGTGCAAGGTAGAAGCCGATTTGCTCGTGGTTCATTCCAAGCACTTCAAATTCCGCCATATTAAAGCCTCTGCCGCCAGACTCAACAATATCAAAGATTTCAATAAACTTTGAATGAAAATATTTATGGAGCACGGTAACGCCCATATCGTGGAGAAAGCCGGCTACAAAAGCCTCGCCTTCATTCGGGAAGTCAAGGTCTTCGGCAATCCTTTTAGCGGCGCAGCCCGTAAGATACGAGTGAAGCCAGAATTCTTTTTGATCGAGATATTTGTCCGTCTTATTCTTAAAAGATTCGACAAGCGAAAGTACAAGAATAATATTTTTCAGTTCGTTGAACCCAAGTACCATAACCGCAAAGTCAATCGAGGTAACTTTTCTCTGAAGCCCGTAAAGCGGCGAGTTGGCAATCGTTAATATTTTTGTTACAAGTCCCTGGTCTTTGGAAATAATGCATGACAACGACGGAACGCTTACCGACGGCTCATCCAGGAGTTCAAGGGATTCCTGAATTGCCCGCGGAAGTACCGGCAGGTTGTAAATGTTTGATAAAACCAGTTCTATCTTTTCTCTTTTCTGCTGCTGTTCTGACGCAAGTGCTACCATTTTTTTTCTTATATTGTTACTGCTTCCAGTTGACTTTTAAAAAGATCTTCGTGCTTATCTATAAAGCCGTTCAGATCGCTTTCATTTTTAAATTTTAATATCTGGATGATGTTCTCATCGAACTCCATGTTATCATCCCAGTAAAAGCTGCCGATGTTCAGCTTCTGTGTCATATAGTCGGCAAGATGAATAATTGCCGCGGCAATCTTATTTTCTTCGGCTTCCGACGGTCGATGGTGAAAGGCAATTGTAGATCCTAAAACTTCGGGCAGGTTCCAGCGGTTAGCCAGCAGCTGCCCTATTGTTTGATGGGTCAATCCAAGTATCTGTTCTTCAGCTTTTAAATATCTCATCTGCTGTGAATCCACAAGATTGTTTATCTGATCGAACTCATTATTGAAATACCTGTGAATAATAGAAATGCCGAGGTCATGGAGCAGCCCGGCTGTAAAAACCTCGCCGGACTTTTGATAGCCCAGCTCGTCGGCAATTCTTTTTGCCGCGCTGGCGGTCATCAACGAGTGAACCCAGTACGAGGAGTTATCCCAGTTCTTTCCGCCGCCTTTCTTAAAGGCTTCAATCATCGAGAGAGCCATTACAATATTTTTTATATGATCGAACCCGAGAATAACAATCGCAAATTCAATTGTAGATACGCGTCTCGGTATTCCGTAAAGCGGCGAGTTTGCAACAGTCAGTATCTTGGCAGTCAATCCCTGGTCTTTGCTTATCGTTTTGCCGAGATCGTTTGCGCTTGTCAGCGGGTTGCTAAGCAGCTTTGATACCTCAACCATTACTATCGGCATCGAAGGAAGGTTCCTTATGCTCGATAATAATTTCAGATAAGTTCTTTTCTCCGGTAATATTTCCACTTGACTGCTATTCATTTATATAAGCGAGCTTGGACTTCAGCATTTCGATTATCCTGGTGTGAACCTGCGATACTCTTGATACCGTAATGTTCAGCATCTTGGCTATCTCTTTATAGTTCAGGTTTTCAAAGTAGTACAGGCTTATGATCATCCTGTCGCGCTCATCAAGCTCTTTTATCGCCTTAATAAGCAGCTCTTTCGATTCGTTCTTCTCGGCAGTATCAATCGGCATTTCGGAGTCGTCCGGTATTACCTCGTACAAGTAATATCCGTCTTCCTCGTCAATCGGGCTGTTGAGCGAAACATTAGAGTATGCAAAGGCGGTCTGTAGCTGTTTCTCCTGTGCAGTTACTCGCGGCTTTATCTGAAGCTTGCGGAGCTCATCTATAATCTTTCCGCGAATCCTTTGGATAGCATACGTCTCGAACTTAGTTCCGTAATCCGGGTCGAAGCGGTCAATCGCCTCGCTTAAGCCTTCAACGCCGAACTGGAAATAATCTCTGTCATCGAGTATCTCCAGATTGATGAACTTGGAATTGTGAATGACATAATGAACCAGCTTTATGTAGTTCAAAATAATCTGCTTCTTAAGACCGGCTGAAGGCTGCGTCTTAAATTCTGCCCACAAGCTTGCGTTACTCATCTTAATTACTTCCTAATATTATTATTTATTATCTCGTCATTCTTTTGATACGAGACCTTGTTAACTGCCCGGATAAAAATTATTACTACTATGCTCAGCATTACCGTAATCGCTATGAAGATTAAGAAAGATCTGAACAAAACATCCTGGACCGGCAAGCCTACCCGGCTGAAGAAAATTACCGACAAACAAAACACGAGCAGACCGAAATTCAGGATTATCTTATTCATTTCATTTTTCTTTCATGGCAAAAAATCCAAATTTTATACCAGGCTTAACCGCAGCAGTGGCAATAATTATTTTGATTTATGGTTTATTTTTTAATCATCTGCCGAAATAAGACTTTCAACGATGGAGAATATTAGCCACGTGCATGCCCGTAGTCATGCTTTCGCGTTTGCTGCAAAAGCAATTTGCAATTTCAAATATCTGCTTGCCTACCTGTGACAACGGATTACTCTTTAACAACAGTTTCTGTGAAACGATCGATTCGCTCACCGCCCTGTCAAAGTCTATTGTACCAAGCAGATTTAGTTTTTCATTTAAGAAATGGCTTGCGGCTAATTCAAGATTATTGAATGCCGACTTACCGTCTGCTTCATCGATACGTTTGTTGATTATAACCGCTTTCTCCCCGCCGTAGCTGTAGCCGTTCAACAATTTCAGCATTACGTATGCATCCATTATTGCGGTAGGCTCGGTATTGGTAACAATTACGCTTACGTCTGAATTAAGAAGGATAGAGAAAACATCCTCGCCGGCACCGCTGCCTGTATCTATTAAAATGAAATCATACTCCCGTTCTATTTCACTTAATTGGTTAAATAGCTGATTTATCGAGTTGTTCTTCCGGTTAAGATAGCCGAGCTTTCCGGAATCGCCGAAGATAAAATGGAGTCCGGGATAAGTTTTGCTGATAAGTTCACGAAGAAGATTTTTGCCGGAGAAGAAATTGAAAAGCGTTTTCTCAGGCGCTTCATTAATCATTATATTGGCGTTGGAAAGGTTTTGGTCCAGGTCGATGAATAAAACTTTTTTCTTCTCCGAAAGAGCGTAAGCAATGTTAAGCGAAAGAAAAGTTTTACCGGTACCTCCCTTTCCCGAAGTAAAAGCAAAAATCTTTTTCCCGCTTCCGCTGCTTTCTTCTGCCTCTAATCTTTTCAGCTCAAGTAAACGCTCAGCCTGTCCATACATTATTCAACAGCTCCCGTTTAATTATACTTTCCGGTGTAAATCATGCTGGCTATAAATTCGGAATCAGCAGAGACAATGTCATCCGGAATAACCTGCCCGTTCGACAGGAACGAGACCGGCACGTCGAAGTTGGTAACGATGTTAAGAATATTTCCGAACGTAACAGCCTCGTCGATCTTTGTAAAGATGACCGAATTGTATTTGAATATCTTAAACTTTTCGGCAACATCGTAAAGATTTTTTGTCGTACCGGTCGTGCTTAAAACCAGGTACGTTTCATCTACTCCGGCAGCCTCTAAAAACTCATTAGCCTTCACAAGATGCTCCTTGTTCTTCTGGCTTCTTCCGGCGGTATCTATAAAGACAATGTCTTTTTTCTTAAATGAATTCATCAGCTTGGGAATATCTTCCGGCTCATAAGCAACAAGCATATCGATGTTGCTTATCTCTGAAAATATCCTCAGTTGATCCAGGGCGCCGAGACGGTACGTATCTATCGAGATCAATCCAACATCAAGGTTATGAAGAATTTTTGAGATGACGGCAAGCTTTGCAATGCAGGTCGTCTTGCCGACCCCGGTCGGTCCCACAAGCGCAGCTACCTTTGGCTTTTTCTGTTTGCGCACCTCGAAGCGGAAAGTCGGAATTAGAGATGCAATGCTTGAGACGACATAGCTGTCGATATTTGATGAGTGCAGAAAGCTTCTGTACTTTTTTAGCTGACTCAGTATTGAAGAGACTATCGGTTTCTGAACTTCCCTGCTGAATAAGGTATCGACAACCTCTTTCAAATCACGCTCAATATCAACAGCAGTTTTTGCCGGCGTTGTATAAGATTTTTTTATCGCTGCTGGCGGCTTTATCTGCTTTTCAATTTTACGATCGCTATTATCTTTCCCGGCTTTGTGCTGGAGTTTGGCAGAGAACTTTTCTATCTCGTTTGAAAAAGTTTTTTTGCTATCCTGCAAAGACTGCCTAACAGGCACACTCGCCGACTCAAGCATAAGTTCTTCTTCTTCAAATCCGGCGGAAAGCTCAAAAAGGCGTTTCCCGTTGGCGCCGGAAATTACCCTGCTTCCAAGGATAATGGCATCGCTTCCAAGTTCCTGTTTCATCTGAAGAGTTGCCTGTTTCAATGTCGGGGCAATGAATTTCTTAATTTGCATCTACAACCTCGAGTTTGTCAATAAATTCAAGTTCAATGTGCGACGGCAGCTCGCTGTAAGAGAGCACGCTTAAATCCGGGAATGAAGAATTAATCAACCTGTAGAAATACGGGCGTATCGTCGCAGAAGTTAAAATTACCTGCGGGTAGCCGAGCATCTTAAAGTTATCCACCTGGTGTCCCAGCATGTCGTTTAGATTTTTCAGAATCTCAGGACTTAGTCCCAGAGTCTGAACCGCATCTTTCTGATTCTGCAAAGATTTTGTTATAAATGTTTCCAGGTCGTCGCCGAGCGCGATTGCATGAATTACGCCGTTATTGTCCTTATAAAGATTCGCAATGGTATCGCCGATTGAATGACGGACATATTCTGTAAGTACGTCGACATTCTTGGTAACTTTAGAGTAATCAATCAGAGCTTCAAGTATCTGAACCAAATCTTTAATAGGAATAAATTCTTTCAAGAGATTTTGCAGAACTTTCTGAATTGTGCCCAATGAGAGAGAGTCGGCGCTGATGTCTTCAATTACGGCAGGATATTCCTTCTTAAGGTTTTCAAGAAGCTGCTTTACAGCCTGTCTTGTCAAAATCTTATCGAAGTTCCTCTTCAAAGTTTCCTGGAGATGAGTGGAGAGAACCGAAATGCTGTCGACGACGGTATATTCAAGCAGCTCTGCTTTATCCTTCTCATCGCGTGTAATCCAGTAGCTTGTAAGATTAAACGCCGGATCCTTTGTCGGTATCCCGTTAAGCGGCTCCGAGATGCTTCCGGGATTCATTGCCAGGAATCTGTCCGTATAAATTTCATATGCTGCAACTATGTTGCCTTTAATCTTTATAAGATATTCATTCGGTTCAAGCTGAAGGTTGTCCCTAACTCTTACCGGCGGAATTAGAACGCCGTATTCAAGCGCAATATATTTTCTGGTGGAAGCAATTTTCTGGAAAAGATTACCGCCTTGCTTTTCATCGACAAGACTTATTAAACCGTAGCCGATTTCAATCTCAACAGGATCAACCTGCAGATACTGTTCAACATGCTCTTCAACCGGGACGGCTTCAACTTCCTGGGGCTCGGCTGCGCTCTTTGCTTCACTCTTGCTCTTCTTAGTAAAATATGCGCTTGTCCCAAGAATAGTTCCGAGAAGAATAAAAGGAAGAGCAGGCATTCCCGGTACAAAGGCAAACATCGCGATTGCACCCGCAACAGTGCCAAGCACTCTTGGATTGGAAAGAAGCTGCTTCCGCATTTGCAAATCCAGCGCGGTACCCGAAGCGCTTCTTGTTACAACAAGACCTGCCGCAGTTGCGATAAGCAGCGCGGGAATTTGAGAAACCAAGCCGTCGCCGATTGTTAGTATAGTATAATTCTGTAACGCATCCGTAAACGACATTCCTTTTCCTGCAACGCCGATAACAAAGCCGCCGAGTATATTAATTCCGTTTATCAAAAGCCCGGCAATTGCATCTCCTTTTACAAACTTACTCGCGCCGTCCATAGCGCCGTAAAACTCCGCCTCTCTTGCGATTGCTTCGCGCCTTGCTCTCGCTTCACTTTCGTTGATGAGACCTGTATTCAGGTCGGCATCAATTGCCATCTGTTTTCCGGGCATGGCATCGAGTGTAAACCGGGCAGCAACTTCTGAAATTCTTCCAGAACCTTTTATGATAACGATAAACTGAATTACCACAAGAATCAAAAAGATTATGAACCCGACTACGTAGTTCCCGCCGACTACGAACGTACCGAAAGTCTCGATAACTTTGCCCGCGTAGCCATCAAGCAGAATCAATCTTGTTGAATTTATGTTTAAGGAAAGCCGGAATAAAGTTAGAACAAGAAGCAATCCCGGGAAAATTGAAATATCCAGCGGAGACTGTATGTAAAGCGAAACTATAAGAACCAATACGGAAAGCGTAATGTTAAGCGCAAGAAAGAAGTCCAGCAGTGCTGCCGGCAGCGGAATCAGCATTAATCCAAGCATAAAAATTAATGCGAAGGCTAAAACAATGTCGGTATTTTTTCCTAATATCTTCATTCTATACTATTGATTTTTTCTTACTGTTCTTCAATTTATAAACGTAAGCAAGTATCTGAGCTACTGCCTTGAACAGCTTCGAAGGAATTTCTTCACCTATATCGCAGACTTTATAAAGCGCCCGTGCAAGCTCTCTGTCTTCGTGAAGCGGAATTCCGTTTTCCACCGCGATAGCCTTAATTCTTTGCGCAAGCTCATCAACACCTTTAGCCAAAACCTTAGGAGCAGCATCTCTCTGCAAATCGTACTTTAAGGCAACTGCATAGTGAGTAGGGTTTGTAATTACAACATCGGCTTTCGGAACGTTCTTCATCATTCTTGATTTGGCAGACTGCAACTGGAGCCTGCGTATCCTTTGCTTAATCTGCGGATCGCCTTCCTGCTGCTTATTTTCTTCCTTTACTTCCTGCTTCGTCATCATCAGTTCTTTTTTATGCTTGTATTTCTGATAGATAAAGTCAACTGCGGCAATAAGTGCGTAAACAAGGGAAATCTTCCATAGAAGCTTGGCTGCGGAACTAAGCAAGTAATTAACATCCTCCGGGATAGTAAGCTGTGCAAGCAGAGGCGAATTCAAAATCAAATCCGATAGTATGCTGTAGGTAAATCCGCCTATTATTAAAAGCTTTAGCAAAGACTTAAGGACTTCTATCAACGACCTTGATGAAATGAAAACCTTTTTAATTCCGGTTAGCGGATTAAACTTATTAAAGTCCGGCTTCATTGGTTTGAACGAAAACTTTAGCCCTACCTGTGCTACCCCGGCAACCAGTGCAATGACAAATATGGCTCCAATTATCGGTGCAATCGTTACGATGAAGAAGAAGAAGGTTTCTTTGGCAAAGTTTTGAATAGTATTCCTATCTAATGTAAGTACGTCAAGCGTGTTAAAAATGTTTGAAGTATAATTAGCAAGTCTGTCGCCTATAAATTTTTGAGTAATAAAAATCATCAGCAAGCCAGTACCGAACACTGCAAGAGAATTTATCTCTACACTCTTTGCAACCTGACCTTTCTCGCGGCTTTCGGTAAGCCGCTTGTGAGTCGGCTGTTCACTTTTTTCTTGTCCTTCTGTTTCAGCCATACTATTGAGCCATAGCTTTTATTAAAGTGGCAAGGTTATCTTCATATCCTTTCAGAAGATATTTTATAACGTATACGTAAACCGGCGCAAGAGACGCGAGTATAAAGAATCCTATTCCGATCAGCAAAGGCTGAGCGACAAAAAATATTTGCATCTGCGGAATCACCTTAGTCATTATGCCTTCGGCGATTTGCAGAAGAACGAAGGAGACAAGTATAGGCGAGGAGATCTTAACGGCAATGACAAAAACAGCTCCTGAATATTTTACTATTAAATCATATACCGGCTGGTTGATTGTAAACTTGCCGATGTGGATAATTGAAAACGAATAGACAAGGCTGCTGATTATATAATAATGTCCGTTAATCAAAAAGAAAAGCATGAGCGAGGCAAAATAAATGAAATCGCCGACAACGTCGCTGCTTGAACCGTCGACCGGGTTAAGTTCACTTGCCATTGAAAGCCCCATGTCAAAGCCAATAAGCATGCCTGCATAACTAATTCCGTGGAAGATAAAGTTAAGTGTAAAGCCTATTACCAGTCCGGTTAAAATCTCTTTTAGCACGTTAACAGACAGCCACGCCAGACTGAATTCAACTTTAATAGCAGACCGGTCTATTGTTAGGAAAACGATATATGCGATAACTAATGAAAGGAATACTTTTACTAATGCAGGGATCGCTTTGTGCCCGTAAATAGGGGACGAAACAAACGCTGCCATTATCCTCATAAAGATAAGAAGAACAATAACGAAATCTTCAATGGGTATGTTTATCATTTCAAAACCGTAGGGAACATAGTTATCATTTTAGTTGCAAATGAGATTAACTCATCAATCATCCAGGGAAGAAGGAAAATAATAGTTAGCGCAGTTACCAGTATTTTCGGTACGAATGTAAGAGTCGCTTCCTGGATTGAGGTTGCTGCCTGGAAGATTGAAATGATAATACCTACCACAAGTGAAACGCCGAGTACCGGCAGCAGGATTAAGAATGTTGTATAAAAAACTTCCTTTAATATTTCAACAACTAATTCTTCAGTCATCTATGAAAAGCTCCTTACTACCGATCCTATTACTAAATGCCAGCCGTCAATTAATATGAAAAGCAAAATCTTAAAAGGAAGAGATACGAGCGTCGGCGGCAGCATCATCATTCCCATCGACATTAATATGCTTGATACGATCATGTCTATCATCAAGAACGGGATAAACAGAAAAAATCCTATTATAAAGCCGGCTCTTAACTCGCTTAGTACAAACGCAGGAACAACAATGTAGGTCGGCAAATCGTTTTTGTCGTTCGGTCTGTTCATGTGGGCAAGACCGATAAAAAGCTCGAGGTCTTCGTTCCTCACGTTGCGGAACATAAAATCTCTTATAGGCTGTATACCTGCATCGTAAGCCTGGGTTGGGGTCATCTGCCCTTTCATCAGCGGCTGCAAAGCAACATCATTTACCTTACTCCATGTCGGCGCCATGATGAAGAAGGTAAGAAACAAAGCTATACCCGCAACTAACTGGCTCGGCGGCATTGAAGGTGTACCGAGCGCATTCTTTAAAAAATAAAAGACGATTATAATGCGCAGGTAAGATGTTGTCATTATCATTATAGACGGCGCAAGAGACAAGACGGTCAGCAGCAGAAGTATTTGGAGAGTAACCGAGACGTCTCCGGGCTTGCCGGAACCGCCGTTTATGTTTATCCCGATGTTCGGGATATGAACGGAGGACGAAGCTGGTTGTGCGTATAGGACTGCGGCGCCTAAAAGCAGAATGACTAATGTTAAAATGGTAACTGATTTCTTCATCTAATACCAAGATTCTTTTTCAACAAATCGATAAAATTGTTTTTCGAATTTTTCGGAATGAAGCTGCCCTCCGGCTCGCCGGGCTGTTCAAGTTCTTTAAGCAACGTAATTGAGCCGTCGCTTACACCGAGTATTAAAAGCTTGTCTGCAACTCTAACAACAGAAATAAACTTCTTCGGCATTATCATTTGAGAACTTAAAACGTTGATCGGAATACTGCCGGGCTTATTCCCTTTAAGGGTAATGCCGTATTTTTTTATAAAGATAAGAACCCCGTAGAGCAAGCCGACAATTACAACGAGCGGTACGAAGGCTTTAATTATATCAAGAAACGTCATCAGGAAACTCCTTTTAAGCGCGTGCTGACCTCGCTGAGGTTTGTTATTCTTATTCCGAAATGCTTATCAATTACGACAACTTCGCCTTCCGCAATCTTTTTATTGTTGACGTAAATATCGACCGGCTCGCTTGCCAGTTTATCAAGCTCTATTACGTAGCCTCTTTCAAGTTCCAGGATTTCTTTAATCTGCATTTGAGTTCTTCCGAGCTCTATGT
>JBJKRP010000243.1:0-11155 GCA_046704565.1 Ignavibacteriaceae bacterium
AGACAAAATGCTGGAACTAAAGAAAGCCTTTGATCCGAACTTGATTATGGGAGGAGGTAAAATTTTAAGATGCACGGAATATGGAGAAGACACCCAACGTCTCCAAAGACATTGGGTGTCTTGTAAATATTTACTTGAGATATACCATCTTATCCGTCTTAATAAAATTATTTTCCTTCAAACGATAAAAGTATACTCCGCTTGGCAATCCGTAATTATCACCATTAAATACTATTTTATGTTTGCCGCTGTTTTCAAATCCGTTAACCAAAGTTTTTACTAATCTGCCGAGAATATTATATACGTTTAATGTAACAATACCCGACCTCGCTATATTATAATTAATTGTTGTAGACGGGTTGAACGGATTAGGATAGTTTTGAGAGAGCTGAAAGCTTGAAGGCAAAGAATGAACCGCTGAAACTGCCGTTGTAGAACTTCCGGTTAAGAATCTGGCAACGTTAAAAGCATCCTCGCCATCGGATGTAAACCTGGTATAATTGGTCCCTCCGGCTATTATTTTATCGTCGGGTGCAATCTTTACTCCAACTATCGAAAAATAAGCCGGTACATTATTATTTAATATAGAACCGACAGTAGACCAGCCCGAATCTGCGAAAGTATCATCAAGGCTACCGTCCTGGTTAAGTCTGCATAATGCAACGGAAGTAAGTTGTGAACTGCTTCCCTCATTGGTTCCGCCGACAATAATCTTATCATCAGATTGCAGGCAAACCGAATTGCACGACCAATTAATATAAGTGGAATTAAAAAATGTATTTAAAGGAATAATCTCTGAGCCGCCTTTTCCAAAACTGTTGTCGGAAGAGCCGTCTGCATTTAAACGTGCAATAGCCGGATACGTATTTCCACCCGAGTACAATGCATTGGATGAATAACCTGCCATTAAGATCTTGCCGTCTTTCTGCAAAGCAAGAGCATTACATTGATTGCCGGTACTATCCGCTCCCGATATATTTAAGATACTAATACCGTTCTTTCCAAAAGTATTGTCAACTCTTCCGTTTGAGTCAAGCCGGGCAACGGCAAAAAGACTTATCTCATGATTACCTTCAAAATAAAAACCGGAACCTGCAATCAGGATTTTTCCATCCTGTTGAAGCGCAGCCGAATAGCCTTCAAAGCTAATGCTGTCATTGGATGTCAAAACAGTTGCGACGCCGTTGTTTCCGAAAGAAGCGTCCAGTTGTCCGCCTTGAGTAAGTCTGACTGCAGCAAATAAATATTCTTCACTTGCCCCGTTGTTAACCATCGCGGTTGTACGTCCGGTAACAATAATTTTGCCGTCCGGTTGAATGACTACCGACCTTGCAAAATCACCGCCAAGTTTACTAATGGAAATTCGTAATGATCCGCTGTTGCCAAATGTAGTATCAACAGTCCCATTCGAGTTGAAGCGGGCTATACCGAAGGCAGATGCATTAGTCTGATCAAACGAATATCCTGCTACGACAATCTTACCATCCGGCTGTACAGCAACTGCATGAGCCCTGGCGTTCCCGAACTGACCGACTCCGTTTACCGGCGCTACTGCCCATCCGATTTTGTTGAATGTTTTATCTACATTGCCGTTTGAATCGAACCTGGCAACGGAGAAAAACTGAGTTGCATTAAAAGCGGCGTTATCAGAAGTTCCTGCTATAATAATTTTGCCGTCGGACTGAAGAGCCATCGCATTTCCATCACTATAATATCCCATCGGGTCTAATGTATCAACTCCGCCTGTTCCGAAAGCGGTGTCGAGTGAGCCTGGTCCTTCAGTTGATAAAGTCCTAAACATCGTATGAGCTGTCGATATTCTTTTATTTGTTACTTTAGTGACCGAACCGGCAGAGGTATTCAATAAAACGTTTCCGCTCTTTAGTTTTACTAAATGTTCTGCATGAATTGAACTTATACAAAATATTGCAGCAACCGTCATCATAAAAGTAAAATTGATTTTCATATTGTATATCCTTGAGGTTTTATTTTGATATAATAAAGACTGGTAATAATAATTAAGACACCGGGAGCGCAGTATTTAATATTAAATTTTAATAAAAGCCGGCAAATATTGAATTGTCTTAGCTATCCAATCAAAAATCAATTTATAAATTTTCTTAGATTATTTCTACCGTCGTGTGATCGGATTCGCATCGGTTCTCGATTTTTGACCTGCGGTAAGCGGTTAAATTTACTGTTTAGTAGAAAAAGTACCAAGGCTGATTAGTAGGTGAGTTTGAATGGGCATTGATTATTGTTAAGATGCTTATGTAAGCAAGCGTTCAATACTCAATGCTCATCCAATATTTGTTTGAGCAGCGATGCCCGTATTTAAGATTTATTAAAAGTAGAAATCCCTTACTTCAACTTCCTTCGCAGTCGCATCATGTTTTTTAGGAAAGTGATGAACTCCTTTGCAAATACTTTATCCTTGCTTTTCTTTTTGAATTTCTCAACCAGCTATCAGGCTGCTGAGGTGAAATGAGCAAAAAGGATGAGTGTTTGCATGCGTGCTATTATGGTTTATTAAATCCATAATCATTATTTTTTAGTACAAGTTTATTTGGAAAACTTATGGACAATGAATTATTAAAAAGAATAACTTTTAACCCGGAACAATGCGGAGGGAGACCCTGCATAAGAGGGATGCGAATTAGAATTACGGATATTCTGGAGCTTTATTCTGCAGGATTATCTTCTGATGATATACTAAAAGAAATGCCCGATCTTTTAATGGATGACTTAAAAGCAGCACTGCTTTATGCTAGCAGAAAGCTCGATTATCCGGTTATTGCAGCATGAAAGAAAATAGGATCGCCTCCTTTTGTGAAACATTAAATTTTGTCATATTTCAGGTACTTTTTTCCCCGGCTTTACTATATGCGCAATATAAATGTTATCAGATATAATATACTTAATACGGTACCCTTTATAAATTAACTCACGCTTATGCTTTTCATTAAATTCAGGAATAACACGACCAAACTCAGGATATCGCTTTAAATTGCCAATACGTTTATCTATATCACCGGCAAACTTTGCTTTTGTTGTTTTTGTTAAGTGTTTATTGATAGCGGCAAGAAATTCGTCAATAGCCTGATCTGTCCATTCAAGATTCATTAATATGTTTCCAGACTTTTTTCATGACTGTTTTGTGGCTTTCAGTCTTACCGGCTTTAATTTGATCTTCTGCTATTTTCATAGACATTAAAACATCAATTTTTTCCATAATTTCTTCCCAGTCATCAACACCAACTACAACGAAACTTACCTTTCCATTTTGAGTAATCATCACAGGTCGTTTTTTTTCTTTAGCTTTTTTCACAGAATCTAATAAATTATATCTAAACTCGCTGATTGGTATAATATCGGTATTTAATTTCATTCTTTCCATATACTTTCCAAATAAATTTTGTACAAAATATAAATATGAATTAATTAAAATGCAATTAAGGCTGCCTGATAGTAATCAGCTTAGTAAATATACCCGAACCCATTTAACCCAGCAACGAAAATATCATACTGCCTTCCCAAATCATCGCAAGTAAAACTCGTTGTTTACGATATCCCCGGCAGAGAAGTAAGTACATTGGTAAATGAAGAAAAAAGTGCGGGCAATTATAATTTTCAGTTTAATGCAGACAATTTAACAAGCGGCGTTTACTTGTATAAGGTAACAGCGGGAAGTTATACCTCTGTTAAAAAGATATTGCTATTAAAGTAAATTCATCAAGAGTAACAGAGATTATTATCAATTCAATTTTAAGTGAGACTCATTGCCAATATGAGTCCCGCTTAAAATCAAAGTTAGAAGTAGAAATCCCTTACTTCAACTTCTTTCGCGGAAGCGTCATGCTTCTTAAGGAAGGTGATAAATTCCTTTGCAAAGACTTTATCCTTGCTTTTCTTTTTGAACTTCTCAACCAGCTCTTCAAGCTTGTGGTGGTCGAGCGTGCAGCTTAGGTAGTGCTTTTCCTCGCGGTCGTCGAAGAAGCGGTAGATGAGGTTTGAGCTTTTCATAATGCTTATCCCGTTTTTGTTAGACTAAAATTGTATCTGCATGAAGAACGTCGGAGTACAGTTCGTTCTTGATAGACTCTGTATTCTTCCGTGCCTTTGCCAGGGCATCTAGAATGTAGCGTCTGGCAGTAAATACTCTTTTCTGGTTTTCATTTGCTTCATTTAAAAGAAGGAAACCGACGTAGATGTAAGCGTACATTTCAACCAAATCTTTTGCTGCGACGTCCTGGAAGTTTGCGTCCTTCTTATCCTTAATATATTTCAAGCAATCTTTATAAAGCTCGCGTATTTCCCGCAAGCTGTTGAGGAGATTGCTTAAGTTTCCTTTATATTCCTTCTTATCCCATGCATCAAAATATTCTGCAAGAACATCATTTACAGCCCCGCCCGAAGCGGCTACAACCTGCATCTGTGAAGTGCCTTCGTAGATGTTTGTAATGCGGGCGTCGCGTGCAAGCCTCTCAACGCTGAACTCTTTCATATAGCCTGTGCCGCCGTGAATCTGCAAGGAGTCGTAAGCAATCTTGTTTGCAGCTTCGCTTAAAATAAATTTTGAAACGGGAGTCAGAAAAGAAACAACTTTGGTAGCTTCCTTCAAGCGTTCATTCTCTTCCGCAAACGGCTTCTTTACGGCTTTAAGCTTTTCCACTTTCAATTCAAGCATTTCTTTTCTATCGAGCCATTGGCTTGTTGAATAGAACAGCGAACGGTTTGCCTCGATGGCAACTTTCATATCAATAAGCATGTTTGAAATTACCGGCAGATAATAAATCGGCTTACCGAACTGCTCTCTTGCCTTGGCGTATTTCAAAGCTTCTTCGTAAGCCTGCTGAGAAATTCCTAATGATTGCGCACCGATTCCAACTCTTGCCCGGTTCATCAGGTAGATAACATATTTTAGAAGACCAAATCTTCTCTGTCCTACAAGCTCTGCCGGCGCATCATTAAACTGAAGCTCGCATGTAGGGGAGCCATGAATACCGAGCTTGTGTTCAATCCTTCTTACTTTTAATGTGTCATCCCTATGGCAGACAAACATACTTAAACCGCGTGCATCTTTTGTACCGGCTTCTGTTCGTGCAAGAACGAGAAGTACTTCGCCGTTGCCGTTTGTAATAAATCTTTTTACACCGCGCAGAAACCAATTCCCCTTATCATCTTGATAAGCCGTAAGCTTAACAGCCTGTAAGTCGGAACCGGCATCGGGTTCTGTTAGAGCCATTGCGCCGGTATATTCGCCGGTAGTAAACTTAGGAAGGAATTCCTGCTTCTGATTTTCATCGGCAAACTGCGCGATTGTCTTTCCAATGTCCTGAAGCCCGAAAAGGTTCATTAGAGAAGCTTCGGCGCGGGAGATTAATTCAACCGCCATCATGTAGACGGTAGTCGGAAAGTTTAAACCGCCGTATTCATGCGGCAATATCATTCCCATCAGCTCTGCTTTTGAGAGAACGTCGAGAGATTCTTTTGTGCCTTTGGCGTAAGTAACTCTTCCGTCCTCAAACAAAGCGCCTTCATCGTCGATTGAAGCTGCTCTCGGTGCAATAAAGTTTGCCGCAATGTCGCCGGCTACCTCAAGCACTCTTTTATAGTTCTCCAAGGCATCTTCATAATTAACCGGTGCAAAATTATACTTCTCCGCATGAGAGAAATTTTCTTCCATGAATTCACAAACTTCTTTGATATCTAATCTTTCAAATTGAAAAAGCAAATCGGGGTTGTCTAAAAAATAGTTAGCCATCGTATCATCTCAATTTCTGTTTGAATACATTTATGAACAGCGGGATTATCTGCGCCGCATCTCCGACAATCCCATAATGTGCAATGCTGAAAATCGGTGCATCCGGGTCCGTGTTTATTGCAATTATTTTATTCGACTCGCTCATACCCGCTCTATGCTGTATTGCGCCGGAGATACCGCAAGCAATGTAAAGTTTCGGACGAACAGTGACACCCGTCTGACCAACCTGTCTATCCGAATTTATAAAGCCTGCATCTACAGCAGCGCGCGAGCCTGCCACATCTCCACCGATAAGCGAAGCCAAATCATGAATCATTTTAAAGTTTGCTTTGCTTCCCATTCCATAGCCGCCGGAAACAATTATAGAAGCTGCTTTCAAGTTTACTTTATTTTCCTGGCGGTGCTGCTCAATAATCTTTATAAGTTCATCCAGTTCATTAGGAACGTAAGGTATGTTTGTAATTTTTCCTTTTACCGGAGAAGGCAATGGTTCCAGACGCATTACACCTTCTCTTACCGTTGCCATCTGAACCTCAACATCGGGTGTAATAATTGTTGCAATAATGTTTCCGCCGAATGCCGGACGTATTTGAAGCAGTAAATCTTCGTAGTCTTTTTTCAAATATTTTACTGTGGAGATTTGAAGGTCTGTGCAGTCTGCCGTGAGTCCGCTTTTAGTATGCGAAGCAACGCGCGGTGCAAGGTCTCTTCCGATTACTGTTGCGCCGAATAGAACGATTCTCGGCATATGAATTTCAACAAGCTCCGTTAACACGCGGCTGTACGGAATTGTTCTGAAATGTTCCAGTGCAGGATTGTCGATTACGAGCGCTTCAGTAGCACCGAATTTAAAAGTCTCTTCTGCAAGAGATTTAACATTACTTCCGATTACCACTGCTTTCAATTCGCCGTGAAGATTCTCGGCTAACTTTCTTCCCTTAGACAAGAGCTCGAAGCTTACATCGGCGGGCTTTCCGTTTCGCTGCTCTATAAATACCCAAACGTCTTTGTTCATCCCAATTAGTCCTAACCTAAGATATGGTCTTCCATTAATTTGTCGATTAAAATACTTATTCCTGCTTTATCCGGCTGAATCATTTCGTGGCTGCCTCCGGCTAAAACAACGGATTCAATTTTGTGCACCTTTGTCGGAGAACCGTGCACGCCGCACCGCGTCTCATCAAGCTTGAGATCGTCCATGGTTAGAGTCTGTATGTATAGATTCTTCGATTGATATTCTTCTTTTAGCTGGTCAATATAAAGAAGCGAATTTCCCTCGGTTAGTTTTTCAAGCTCGATTAGAGTCTTGGCATTCTTATAAGCCATTATTCTTTTTGCCTTATAAGGTCGCGGGAATGAGGCATCTTTAAGAACAGTAATTAAAACCGGCAGAGCGGACTCAAGAATTTCAAAGCCGCCGTCTATCTTCCGCTTTATCTTTACAGAATTTTCTTTTATCTGGAGGATTTCTTCAGTATAAGTTATTTGAGGAATGCCGAGCTTCTCTGCAGTCTGCGGACCAACCTGCGCAGTGTCGCCGTCGATTGCCTGTCTTCCTGCAAAGACAAAATCATACTTACCTAAATACTTAATAGCTTCGGAAAGAACGTAAGAAGTAGCGAGCGTGTCAGCGCCTGCAAATTTTCTATCACTTATCAGAACTGCTTCATCGGCGCCCATGAAGAGACACTCGCGCAGCACGTCGGAAGCGCGCGGCGGTCCCATCGTAATCGCGGTTACTTTACCTCCGATTTTATCTTTAATCTGCAGTGCAAGCTCGAGGGCAACCCTGTCTTCGTGATTAAAAATAGCCGGAAGCTTTGCGCGGTTAACCGTGCCGTCTTCCTTCATAACCTGACCGGAAATATTAGCAGTGTCAGGTACCTGCTTTACTAAAACAATGCTTTTCAGCCCCATATCTACCCAAATTTTAACGCAGCAAAATTACTAAAAAACTTTGTGGATTATCAAATTATTTTTTCATTTAAGGAATATTTTTTTGAAAATATCCCGGCTTAGACGACTTTCCACGATTAAAATTATTTGATTAAGTTTGTATGCGCGATTTTTTGATATGTTAATATTAAGCTTGATTTTATTTATAATTTGAAGTTGTGGAATCAAAAGGATGGAGAATGAAATTTGTTTTACTTACCTTAATTGTTTTTGAATTTGCTTTAATCGGTTTTGCCCAGGTTGGAATTATAAGCGGGACGGTTGTCGACGATGCCTCCCGGGAAGCAATACCTGATGTAAACATTATATTCTCCGGTTGGCAGTTTAATACTTCCACTGACAATTCAGGTTACTTTAACGTTTCTAATTTACCAGCCGGGATATACAGAATTTCTTTTTCTCACGCTGGTTATAAATCCGAAATAATTACCGTCGAGCTAAAATCTTCGGGGACAAAAAATTTAGTAGTAAAACTATTCTCAACTCCAATCAAAATGGGCGAAGTGTTAGTTTCCAGTACAAAATATGAAACGAAGCTGAAAGATGTTCCGCTTCCGATGGACGTAATTACCGGGGATAAGATTAAAAATGAGTACGCTATTTCAGTTCCCGACCTTCTCAGCAATGAACCGGGGTTGGCTCTCGGCAGAGACGGAATCTGGGGGACAACTATCAGCATCAGGGGTCTCAGCAGATCAAGCATTGTAACTTTAATTGACGGCTGCAGGATTGAAACCGCAACCGACCTTGCTGCCGGCTTATCTTTAATTGACGTTAATGATATCAAAAGAATAGAAGTAATAAAAGGAGCGGCGTCATCACTATACGGAACAGGCGCTTTAGGCGGAATTGTAAATATAATTACAAAGTCCGGGGAATATACCGACCACATAAGTACCGGCGGTTCACTAACGAGCGGCTATAATTCTGTAAACAGCGGCAGCGAAGGAAACCTTTCCCTAAATGCGGGCGCTTCAAATTGGTATGTGCATGTAGCCGGAACATTGAGAGATGCCGGTAATACAAAAACTCCATCCGGAGTTTTAAGCAACAGTCAATTTCAAGATAGAAGTATTTCCACAGATATCGGATTAAAACCGTTCAAGGATAATGAACTCATTATTGATTATCAGAAATTTTATGCAGACAACGTAGGGATACCCGGCGGCAGCCAGCTTTTTCCCGCAATTGCAAGGGTAACTTACCCGGTTGAAGAAAGAGACTTGTTTAGCGCCCAATATAGCTGGAAAAACGTATCTTCATCCATTTTAAATATATCCGCAAAATATTTTTATCAATATATTTTTAGAGATGTTGAGAATATTCCGTACCTGGTTTCCAGGGTTCCTGCTTCGAACGGGCAGCCGGCTAAAGAGACCGGCGTTCTAAAGATTACTCCCAATGCAAGGCATTACACTAACGGCATACAGCTTCAGACAGATTGGGCATTGGGAAAATCAAATTACCTTGTTGCCGGTATAGATGCCTGGCAGAGAAGTTTGGACAGCAGAAGAGAAAGATACCTTCAGATAAAAACTTTCTCACCCAACGGCGATTCAGTCATAAGCATTACGAACCAGATAGTAGGAGAAAAGCCGATACCGGAATCCAGCTTTAGAAGCGTCGGCTTATTTGTTCAGGATGAAATACCGGTAATAAAAAACAGAATGAAATTGACTTTAGGCGGAAGGTTCGATCAAATTCATATAACTAATTCTGCAGTGAGCAATCCGGTTTATGTAATTGTTAACGGCGCAAGAAACAATTCTCCTTCCAGTCAGACGTTATACTGGGAAGCGGGAACGGACAACAATTATTCTTGGAGCGGAAACATCGGATTTATTTATTCTCTTTCCCGGGCAATAGACATAACATTAACAGCCGCCCGCTCGTTCAGATCGCCTTCGCTCGAAGAGCGTTATCAATATATCGATCTCGGGAATTTGGTTGAGCTCGGCAACCCGGGCTTGAAGCCTGAACGAGGATATTTCTTTAACTCCGGATTAAGAATATGGGATGAAAGATTGTCGCTTACGCTTGATATCTTTTTAAATAACCTAACCGACCTGGTTGTCCAAGAGCCCGGAACTTACGAGGGTAGAGCAGCATTAATCGAGTCCAATGTAGGCAAGGCAAGGCTTTACGGCTTTGACCTTGGAACCGAATACAATGTACTTTATAATTTTACTTTATATGCAAATGCTTCTTATGTTAGAGGCAGGGATATTGCGAATAATCTCGATCTGCCGCAGATACCTCCGTTCAATGCTAAGATCGGCATCAGGTCTCGGGTAATTGATTTTATAAATGCTGATTTATCGGCGATAACGTTTGCTTCACAGAACCGGATTGCGCCGGGAGAAATTTCTACGCCGGGTTATACTTATTTTGATCTTTACTTAAGTACAAGTCCTTTAAACCTGGGATTCACGAAACTGAATATCCTCGGAGGAATAGAAAATATTACCAACAGGGAATACAGAAATCATCTTGCAACTAACCGGGGCTTAATTACAAGTGAGCCGGGCAGGAATTTCTTTTTGAAGATGAGCTTTTCATGGTGAAGGGATTTAAATGAACTGGTTTTTGTTGGCATTCACTTCCGCAGCATTCTCTGCCGCCGCTGCGATATCTCAAAAGAAAATATTATTTAAAATTGAAGCGTTAGAGTTTGCTTATCTTCTTTCGATAATAAATCTTTTATTCTCGCTGCCGTTCTTTCTTGCAATAGACTTCGGCGGGACGGCTTTAATCAATCTGTTAATTCTTTATTTGAAAACGATACCCGGAACTTTGGCATTCCTGTTCGTGATGCTATCAATAAAAAATCTGGATATAAGCAGAGCACTTCCGCTGCTGGCTTTAACTCCCGGGCTGGTTGCACTGTTTGCTTTTATTCTTATCGGAGACAAACTATCGTTTATCGAAATATCCGGAATGGCGCTGCTGCTTTCGGGAACCTACCTGCTTGAAACAAAACCCGGGCAAAGGATCTTTGATCCGTTTAAGGTATTCATAAAATCAGATAAGTATCATTACGTTATTTATGCACTGCTGCTTTTTACCGCAACTTCGATTGTAGACAGGTGGCTGCTCGGCAGGTATAAATTGACTCCCAATACATTCATTGGCTTTCAGCATTTGTTCTTCGCAATAAATTTTGTCATTATAATTCTGATCCTGAATAAGAAGCCGTTAGGTATTATTAAATCAACAGATACATCTATCTGGAAATGGATAATTCTTATCGCGTTCCTTACGGTTGCTTACAGGTATCTGGAAATACTTGCGGTTAAAGAAGCGCCGGTAGCGCTTGTGCTTTCAATTAAAAGGATTTCGATTTTCTTTGCAGTGATTGTCGGCGGCAGGATATTTAAAGAAAAAAATCTCACATTGAAAGCTGCCGCTGCGGCTATTATTATTGCAGGCGCAGTG
>JBJKRP010000244.1:0-5824 GCA_046704565.1 Ignavibacteriaceae bacterium
GAGGAAATTATAAAATCAGCCGAAGAACGGTTGCACGCAACCGGTATGTTATAAACAACTGCAATTCTAAGAAGTGCTTTTACGTCCGGATCGTGCGGCATTGGCTCAAGCGGATCCCAGAAGAAAATAAGGAAATCTATTTCGCCCTCGGCAATTTTAGCCCCGGTTTGCAAATCGCCGCCGAGAGGACCGCTTCTGAATTTAGTTACTTTTATTTTAAGTTCATTCTCAAGTAATCCTCCCGTAGTACCAGTACCGAATAACTCATGCTTTGCCAGTATCTCACGGTTGTATTTTGCCCACTCAAGTAGATCTATTTTCCTGTTATCGTGAGCTATTAGAGCAATACGTTTTGTCTTTGCCATTTTAATGGTAGTTGTATCCATATAAACCGTTCCTTCAAATTTTTTATCCGGCTAAAGATAGTTACAGTTTGATTTGCAAGCAACCTGGATAAGCCTCATAATAATTTCAGAAAGCCGGAATGCCGGCGGATAAGGAACCGGGGATGAATTTACAAACCGGAAAACAGTTATGTTCTTAAAATTCTAAGTGTTCCAGGCAACTTGCTTTTATCCTTTAAAATTTTAAAATTGTTTAAAATGGAATAATATGAAAAGAATAACTTCATTCGGGGAAGTATTGTTTGATATTTACCCCGACGGCAGAAAACTCGGAGGCGCACCGTTTAATTTTATATACCATATTAAGAAGATTACAGGCATAGGAAATTTTATAAGCCGGATCGGGAACGATTCTTTCGGGGATGAGATTTCCCGGTTTATGAGATCAAACCATATGATTACAGAGTTTATTCAGATAGATAATGACCACCCGACTGGTGCTGCTTATGCAAACCTTGATGAACGCAGAATGCCTCACTGGAAGATAGCTTCCAACTGTGCTTATGATTTTATCGAGACGGAAGAAAGAATATCCAGCCTTATCGATAGCGGTACGGACTGTATTTACTTCGGAACCCTTGTGCAGAGAAATGCGAAATCGAGAAGCACGCTCAAGTCTTTGTTCAGTAAGGATAAAAGATATTTCTGCGACTTGAACATAAGGCAAAGTTTTTATACGAAGGAAGCTATTGAAGCTTCGCTTAAAGCCTCGAATGTTTTAAAGCTGAATGACGACGAACTTAAACTGCTTAACAGCTTATTTATAAACCGGGATCTGGACGAGGTAAGCCTGGCGGGAATACTGTCAGCAATGTTTGAGATTGATCTTGTCTGTGTGACGCTCGGAGAAAAAGGCGCAATAATATTTTCCGGCGGACAATCCGATCATCAAAAGCTTGAAGCGGAAAAAGTTGTAGATACCGTCGGCGCAGGTGATGCTTACGCGGCAATTTTATGCCTTGGCTATCTCGACGGATGGAAGATTTCAAAAATAAACAAAACAGCGCTGGAGTTCGCCGCTAACATTGTCGGAATACAAGGAGCTTTGCCGCTGAATGATAACTTTTATGTAAAATTTAAAGAGGAGCTTGTAAATGCATGAACATAAGAAATTATATATCCAGTTATACAGCATCCACGGATTAATTAGAGGACACGACCTGGAGCTTGGCAGGGATGCGGATACCGGCGGGCAGGTTAAGTACGTACTCGAGCTTGCCAATGCGCTAAGCCATGATCCGCGTGTTGAAAGAGTTGAACTGGTGACACGCTGGATTAAGGACAAAGTTGTTTCGCCGGACTATTCCGTGCCGGTTGAAAAAATAAACGATAAGTTCAGCATTATACGGGTTAGATGCGGCGGCGGGAAATATATAAGGAAAGAATTACTCTGGAATCACCTTGAAGAGTTTATTGATAAGAGTATAAAGTACATTAAATCTACCAGGAGGCTGCCCAATATAGTTCACAGCCATTATGCCGATGCAGGCTATGTCTGCAGCGAGCTTTCCAATTTCTTCGGTATCCCGTTCATTCATACGGGTCATTCTTTGGGAAGAGCAAAGCTTAGAAAGCTTCTTGAAGAAGGAATTGAAATGGATGACATCGAAAAACGGTTTAAGATAAGTCATCGGATTAACATTGAAGAAGAGGTTTTACGTCTCGCGGATTTAATTATAACAAGTACCCGCCAGGAAATAAAGAAACAATACGGAGAATACAACAGTCCGGAACCGGAAAAGTTCAGGGTAATACCGCCCGGAGTTGACCTTGATAAATTTTATCCGTTCAGTGATAAAGGTTCAATTCAGGATGAGGCGGTGATGATAAAAGGAGTAATAACGGAAAGGCTGCTCAGGTTCTTTGTTGATTTTAACAAGCCTCTGATCCTTACACTCTGCCGCCCCGCGAAGAAAAAAAATATTTCCGGCTTAATTACTGCCTACGGAGAAGACAGTGAACTGCAGAACAAAGCCAATCTTGCCATCTTTGCCGGTATACGCGAGGATATTCAAACAATGCCCGATAACGAAAGGGAGGTACTGACCGAGATTTTACTTCTGATGGACAAGTACAATCTTTACGGTAAAATGGCAATTCCAAAACGTCACGATCAGGAACATGAAGTGCCGGCGCTATACAGGATTGCTGCTGAGACCGGAGGTGTTTTTGTAAATGCAGCTTTAACAGAGCCGTTCGGATTAACCCTTATTGAAGCGGCGGCAACCGGTGTTCCTGTTGTTGCTACCGACGACGGCGGTCCGAGAGATATTATATCCAACTGCGGGAACGGTATCCTGGTTGATGTCTCGAACCCGAAGAATATAGCTGCTGCGTTAAATAAAATTATAGATAACAAAAGTCTCTGGTCTGAATTCTCCGGCAGCGGTGTCAGGAATGTTAAGAGGTTTTATTCATGGAGAGCTCATGTTGAAAAATACTTAAAAGAAATTATGCAGCTTCCGGAAGAAAGAAAGGTAAGCCAGGAATCATTTGTTGATATTGGTAAGAGACTTTTTAATGTGGAGAAACTGATTGTAACAGAT
The DNA here is from genome assembly GCA_046704565.1 of Ignavibacteriaceae bacterium. Taxonomy (GTDB): domain Bacteria; phylum Bacteroidota; class Ignavibacteria; order Ignavibacteriales; family Ignavibacteriaceae; genus FEN-1297. The sequence continues at coordinate 2,951 of JBJKRP010000244.1, forward strand.
ATCGATCAAACTTTAGTTGGTGACAGCACTGCGCTGGATGAGCTTGTTTGCCTGCTAAACTCCAACAAAAAGAAAGTTGGCTTTGCAGTTGCAACTGGACGGACTATTCAATCTGCTATTTCGGTACTGGAGGAAAATAATATTCCTATTCCGGATTTAATTATCTCTTCGGTCGGTACGGAAATTTATTATAACTTTGCCGGCAGGCTGATATATTCAAAAGGATGGGAGGCTCATATCTCGCACCAATGGAAGAGAGAAAAAATAATCGAGCTTCTTTCGCAGTTTGATTACTTGAAGCTGCAGGAAGAGGATACCCAAAGAAGATTTAAGATCAGCTTTTTCCTTGATGATAGTCCCGATCATCTTTTAGAAATAAAGGAGGAGTTTGCCAAAAGGAGATTAAAGGTAAATATCATTTACAGCAAAGGACAGTACCTTGACATCCTTCCTTACAGGGCTTCCAAGGGCAAAGCCATCAGATACCTGGCTTACAGGTGGGATATACCTTTTGAAAATATTCTGGTTGCCGGGGACTCCGGCAATGACGAAGAAATGCTGAAGGGAGAACTGCTTGGTGTAGTAGTTTCAAATTACAGCCCCGAACTTGAAAAGCTGAAGGACAGAAAGAAAATTTATTTTGCCGGCAGCCCGTATGCCGGCGGTATTATCGAAGGCATCCGGTATTACGATTTTTTGCACAACGGAACGGAAACAGACAATGACAAAAGACCTGAATACACTGATTGATGAAAACAAAAAGGAGTTGTTCAGCTATTTTAACAGCGTAGCTGCAAGTGATAACAAACTGCTTGTTAAAGGCAACCTGCTTGAAGCCTGGGAAGGATACAAGGAGGACGGCAACAACGACAATAAGGAAATTGAAGAGATTATAAAAAGCATTACCGAGGCAGTGGTTACCGGGCATAATATTTATCTTGAAATTAGAGAAAAGATTGCAACGCCGCGGTTCATTCACTTTAATTTAGAGGAACTCTTTTATGAACATATAAACGTACATGAATTCCTGCTTATAAAAGAATACCTTGTAAGTCCGGACTATACGGACGACCTGCTTGCAATAGACTTCGAAACTTTTTATGATAAATTTCCGAGCATACGCGAATATAAAAATATAGGACGCGGCGTCGATTTCCTGAACCGCTACCTCTCAAGCACGATGTTTATGCAGCCTGAGAAACTTTCCAGGGCTTTGTTCGATTTTCTTTTCGTTCATAAGCACAAAGCGCAGCAGTTAATATTAAACGGAATGATAAAGAATTTCGAACAATTGAATCAGAACATTGGGAAGGCGCTTAACTTTTTGCGTGAGAAGCCGGAAGAAGAGCCTTATAAAAGTTTTATTCATGATCTGCGGCAGTTCGGCTTTGAACCCGGTCTTGGCAACACCGCGGGAAAAATAATTGAGAGCCTTGAAATACTTGATGGCTTACTGCAGTTTCCGGATCATGATTCGCTAAAAGAATTTCTTTCCCGGATACCAATGATCTTTAATATCGCAATTATTTCACCGCACGGCTACTTCGGGCAGGAGAACGTTCTCGGCATGCCTGACACCGGCGGGCAGGTTGTTTATATCCTCGACCAGGTAAAGGCGCTTGAGAAAGAATTAATCAATTCGTTAAGCGAATCGGGACTGGACGCTAAGCCAAAAATAATTATACTTACCCGGTTAATACCAAATGCCGGACAGACAAAATCAAACCAAAGATTAGAAAAGGTATATGAGACGGAGAATACGTGGATACTCCGCGTGCCGTTTAGAGAGCACAACAAGTCTGTTACAGATAACTGGATTTCGCGCTTCGAAGTTTGGCCTTACCTTGAAAGCTTTGCAGATGATGCTTACAAAGAACTGCTGGCTGGCTTCGGAGACAGACCTGATTTTATAATCGGGAATTATTCCGATGGAAATATGGTTGCATATATGCTTGCAAGAAAGTTCGGCGTTACTCAATGCAGCATAGCACATGCCCTTGAAAAAAGTAAATACCTCTACTCGGCACTTTACTGGAAAGGAATGGAACAGTTCTATAACTTCTCCATTCAGTTTACTGCGGATTTAATTGCAATGAATGCTGCTAACATTGTTGTTACCTCAACCTACCAGGAAATTGCCGGTACGAATGACAGCATCGGTCAGTATGAATCATACGTAAACTTTACGATGCCCGAACTTTACCGGGTAGAAGGCGGAATAAATTTGTTCAGCCCGAAGTTTAATATAGTTCCGCCGGGAGTTAACACCAGGATATTTTTCCCGTATACCAATGAGGCGGAAAGGTTGAATGACATACGCGCGGAACTGAATGCGCTTCTGTTTGAAAACATTAGTGATAATGATGTTTTCGGCGAGCTTGAGAACCCCGATCTTGTTCCAATATTTTCATTGGCAAGGCTTGATAGGATTAAAAACATTACCGGGCTTGTGCACTGGTACGGTGAAAATCCTGAGCTTCAGGCAGAGGCAAACCTGATTATTGTTGCAGGTAAAACAAATGAACAAATGTCCGATGACGGTGAGGAGAAAGAACAGATAAACTGGATGCATCATCTTATTGAACAATTCGCTCTTCAGAAAAAGATTAGATGGATTGGAAAACTTTTTAGGAAAGACCAGACAGGCGAGGTTTACCGTGTAATAGCAGATCATAAAGGAATTTTTGTTCAGCCGGCTCTGTTTGAAGGATTCGGCTTAACTGTGCTTGAAGCTATGAGGTCGGGACTTCCCGTTTTTGCAACAATGTACGGCGGTCCGCTTGAGATTATACAGGATCATGTTTCCGGATTTCATATCGATCCGGTGAACGGAACGGAGTCATCAAATAGAATTCTGGAGTTTATTAAGAAATG
>JBJKRP010000245.1:0-22263 GCA_046704565.1 Ignavibacteriaceae bacterium
AAGTATTAGTAATAATAAATAACATAATCATTAAATTGCCATATGGCACAAATATAGGCTGACAATTAGAGACTTACAATGCACAACACTAAAAACATTACATACCGGTAAGGCAGGTTCGTAGAAATTATTATAAATCCTTTGATGGCTTTATAGCTAAAATTATCTTGAACAATTCTAATCTTACAATCTTGCAGTAAATAAATAAGTTTTTAGTCAACTGACCCGTTAATCATATTAAACACGCTCTCGCTTAATTTGAACAACGTGTTAAATATATTTTTACATATTAGCATTATTCCAGAATTAAATATCAATATTTATTTACACTAAAAACAATTCTCTGTAGAGTTTTACTCCAGACAAACTCCATACACTGGCAGCGGGATTTTTAACCAGCCACAAAATAAAAAAGCCTCAATTCATTACGAATTGAAGCTTTTTGAGTGGGCGCTGAAGGAGTCGAACCTCCGACCCTCTGCTTGTAAGGCAGATGCTCTGAACCAACTGAGCTAAGCGCCCTTTATTAGAAGAACTTCTAAAATTTGCCTGCCAAATATCATGCTTTTTAAAAATAAATCCAAACAACCGGACATAATTTTTTAAATGAAAATAGTTACGTGCTTCCAGACTTGATGAAGTAAACTTTTCAGTTCATGTAAAGTTATTTTTATCTTCTCGGATAGTAATTTGTTATTGCAGACACAAATTAATTTGATCAGTATTATTTCTTTAGTGTTGCAATTTGAATGTTTGGTAAGAAAAGACCCACATTGGGTTTTTTAAGTCTTCATCTGGTAAAGTTCTCATTTGCGTAAGATCCATCTATAGCGGATAAATTAGTATTACTATGCTGACGATTCACTTTCTTTATGTTGATAAAACAGAATAAATCGAAAATTTTAAAAAAAGGACTTCAGGTAGCTCCTTCAATGGAACCGGCGTTAGAGACAGTTTTTTTACCTGAAGATAAAAACTCGTTCAACCCGAGGACCGTTAGAATTTCTTTTGTGGCAATTATAGTCGGAATAGCCGGCGGTATAGTTGCACAGTTGATGATCAGGCTAATATGGTTTATTACCAACCTTTCGTTCTATGGAAGATTTTCTTTCGACTTTATTACGCCGACAAACAACAACCTTGGAATTTGGGTTATCCTGGTTCCAGTCGCCGGTGCGGTTGTTATTGGTCTAATGGCAAAGTATGGTTCTGCGGGAATCAGAGGCGACGGCATTCCGGAAGCTATGGCGCAGGTACTATCAAACGAAAGCAGGATTCAGCCGAGCCTGACGCTATTAAAGCCTGTATCGGCGGCTATATCAATCGGTACAGGGGGACCGTTCGGCGCTGAAGGTCCTATTATAGCTACCGGCGGTGCGTTGGGGTCTCTTATAGGGCAGCTATTAAAGACAAGCGCAAGTGAAAGGAAAATTCTATTAGCAGCAGGTGCAGCGGCTGGATTGGCAGCAACGTTTGGCTGCCCCGTTGCCGCAGTTATGTTTGCTATTGAACTTCTTCTTTTTGAATTCAGCCCGCAGTCTTTAGTGCCTGTAACGCTTGCAAGCGTATCCGCAACGGCAGTTCGAATATTTTTTGAAGGAACCGCACCCTTGTTTGCAATGAAGGATATTGCCGAGCCCGGTTCGCTCGCACTGGTTATGTATTTGATTTTAGGACTTGCGGTGGGTGTCTGTTCCGTGTTTGTTACCAAAGCTGTCTATTGGGTAGAAGATACTTTTGAAAAGCTTCCTGTACACTGGATGTGGTGGCCGGCAATCGGCGCTGTCGCCGTGGGAGTTATTGGTTATTTTGTCCCTCATACTTTCGGAGTCGGATACGACAATATAAATAATATCCTAAACGGTTCAATGCTGGGGCAGGCATTATTAATTTTATTCCTAATGAAATTTGTTTCCTGGACAATTTCATTAGGAAGCGGTACCTCCGGCGGAACCCTCGCTCCGTTGTTCATAATAGGTGGAGGGCTAGGGGCTACTCTGGGCTCCATGATGCTCAAAATTTTTCCAAGTTGCGGAGTTGATATTCGAATAGCCGGTCTGGTTGGAATGGCAGCCATGTTTGCCGGTTCCGCAAGAACTTTACTGGCGTCTATGATTTTTGCATTTGAAACAACAAGGCAGCCGTTTGGTTTATTACCGCTTCTTGCCGGATGCAGTGCCGCCTATTTGATATCGAGCCTAATGATGCGCAATACGATAATGACGGAAAAGATTCAAAGGAAAGGCGTGAATGTTCCTGTTGACTACGAGGCTGACTTTCTAAGCCGCGCGTCTGTAAAGGAATTTGAATCAACTGCAGTTTATACGGTCAAGGCTGAAGATGATGTCCGAAAGGTCCGCGAGTGGCTTATTTCCGGTAAGGAGGGCAGCCTTCATCATGGCTACCCTGTAGTAGACAAAAATGATCTGCTTGTCGGAGTAGTTTCAAGGAGAGACCTTGAAGACCGGGAGATCCTTCCGGAAGCTAAGGTAAAGGATGTTATAAAAAAGCCTCTGGTGGTAATCTTTGAAGAAAACACGTTAAGAGAAGCAGCCGATATGATAGCCTATTATAAGGTATCCAGGATACCGGTGGTATCGCGCGAGAATAATTATAAAATTATCGGCTTAATATCGCGTGAAGATATTATGAAAGCCAGAAGAAAGAATATAGAACAGGAAAAGTTATATAAGAAATACATTAAATTTTCTTCTCTTGGAAGAAAGAGAGAGCCGGAAAATGAAGGACAGAACGTTGAAGCATGAACAGACTGTTCTGTAAATAATTTCAAATCATTATCGATAATAACTTAAATGCCTGCTGCATGATTGATATGTTCGCTGACAGATGTGATACTGCAGGACGGTATGAATTTCTGCTTTGTAAAATTTATGGAAATGAATTAAAATATAATCTAAACTATGTTAATGTCTGCTTCTATCAGGAATAAAATAAAACTTTCACCATTATCCGGGGCGGAGGAATTCTATGAACAATAATTGCAAAACACTTGATCTGTATTTAAAAGAATTTAAAGAAGGACAGCACCATTTCGAAAATGTTTTCGAATCAATTGCAAGGATGCTTTTCAACGACTCAAGCTTTATAAAGCCCGTTATAGTTAACGGTAAAAATACTTATGACTTCCTCCAGTTCAGGATGGGTAAAAAGCATATCATAGGCTTGTTTGACGTAATAAATAAGTTTGTCGCTTTTATTAAAGACGCTGCCGAAAACGGTGAGAGCAAGGAAATGGCTTTTGTTCTGGTCGGTGAACCCGGGAACGGGAAGACTTTCTTTGTCGATTATCTCTCTCTGATGTATAGAAAATTTATTTCTATCCCGGAGAATAACAAGTATACTTTCAGGCTTAACCTTCCGGGCGACCTGGAGGGATACGGAAAGATAAGAGCAATCGAATCTCAGACTTATGAAGACCCTATGATTTTGATGATGAATCTTTATAATAATAAGGAAGAAAACCAGGAATATTTAGCGGGGCATGGCTTTAAGGAAAGTGAGATTGATAATTTTTATAGAAATTACCGCGCACTCGGCGCCGATACCGAATTTATTTTAAATGATTTAAAGGATTATTACGACGGCGACATCGATAAAATAAAGGAAATAATCGAAGTAGTAAAAGTTCCGATAAGCGAGACTCTCGGAACAATTACCGGTAAGTATCCTGCCAAGGACAAGCTTACAAGCAGCGGCGTCGATCTTGTTGGAGAAGAAAGTATTCAGCGGCTGCTGCACATTACCAATTCTAACAATCCGTATAGATTTGATTTACGGCGCGGAGCCTTAGCGCGCGTAGGCGGCGGGGGAATTCATTTTGCCGATGAGATTTTTAAAAACAAAACCGATCTCCTTAAAATTTATCTCGGCGTTGTTCAGAACAGAGTAATTGAAATTGATGCCTTTAAATGGCCTATTGATACTCTGATCATTGCAACGAGCAACAATGCAGACGTTCAAAATTACAGGGCTAACGATGAAGAGAAGCCGATATTGGATAGATGCAAATTCTGTTATGTAGCTCATAATACCAATTACAAGCTGCAGGAAGATTTAACAAAGTACGCACTCGGCGAAGGCGACAAAACTACCTTCATGGGAGAGAAGCTTCACATCGATCCTAACCTGACTTATACGCTTTCGGTTATCGTTACATTAACAAGGCTTCCGCGTTCCGATGATAAGCTTACTCCGGTCGAGATGATGAAGCTTGCGGCAGGCGAAGTAGCCGGCGAGAAAAGTGTGAAGACTCTGGCGGAGATTGTAGACCAGCTTGAGCATGAATCCGATACAATTAAACGCTTCGGGCAGAAGGGGCTGGGACAGCGTGACCTTGCAAGGATGATTAATACGCAGCGCGGTTATTCCGAAACCAACGAAGGCAAGTGCATGTTTACTCTGAATATTTTTAAGGCTGCCGAGGAGGTAATTCTTGATTACGTTCAGGATAACAACGAGCGTGCAAAATATTTTGAGGACCTAAAGATTGCTAAAGATCTTTACCGGAAAAGAATCCGTACGGAAATGTTTAACGCCTTTATGGATGAGCCCGAGGCAATTAAGAAAGACGTTATGATGTATGTTAACATGATAGTTGGTATGGGGCGCTCCGACCTTGGACCCGATAAAATTATTACGTACCGTGACCCGCAGACTAAAAAGATGCAGCCGATAAAGATTGACGAACGCTTTGTAAGCGCAGTTGAAAATGAGCTTGAAATGAAGACTCAAGAGCAGAAAGAATCGTTCAGAGGTCAAATTAGAAAGATATATGCCCAGAGGCTTCAGACAGATAAGAATTATGATTTTATGGATAACGTCGATCTTGTAAAAGCTGTTACGGATACCAGATTGAATTCCGACATTGCCTCCGCCGGCGGGCTTGTGGGCGCTCTGGCAAACCGGACAAATGAAGACAACGAGAAGCTTTACAACCGCATTGTGTCTACCATGAAAAATAAATTAGGATATTGTACAACATGCGCTCAAAAGACGATTGAATTTTTCTGCACGCAGGATCATCAATCCTAAGAACAATTTAAGAACTTAAAAGCTTGCAGGAAGAGATGAAAAAAAATAAGAATAAAAATTACGATTCCTCGGCTGCGAAGGGACAGGAAGAAGAGTCCAATGCCCTTAAAGGATTTCTTACCAATCAATTTGAATTTGAGGAAAAGGCTTCGGTAAATGATGCTGTAAAAAGCTGCCCGGAATTTTATGATTACCGGGATGAAGATAATTTACTCAGATTCTCGGTAAACACGAATACCTTGACTCGTCTCTTTACTCTTGATAAATTGCTTGAGCGCGATAAACTTCGAGAGAAGGACGGATTTCCTCGGAAGATTAAATTGGGCAAGCTGATAAAGCCCTCGCGCGACGGTAAGGGAAAGACTATTATTATCCCGACCACAAGCGAAGAGAAATTTTATCACTGGAACGGAATGCCGAGCGGTGGTGAAGGTCCAACTACCGGCGGCAGCGGCGATGAAGGGGAAGGCGAGGTGATTGGTGAAGAGCCATTGCGCGACGATGAAGGAGAAGGGACCGGCGCAGGACAAGGGAAGAGCGGAGAGCACGGAATGGGTGCGGAAGCTTATGAAATAGGACGCATTCTTACAGAGCAGTTTGAACTCCCAAACATTAAAGAAAAAGGTAAGAAAACTTCACTTACAAAATTCTCGTATGAGCTCTCCGATAAGTACCGCGGACATGGACAAATACTCGATAAGAAATCGACTCTAAAGCAGATTGTAAAGACAAATCTGGCAATTGGAAACGTAACTGCCGAACAGCCTCCCGATACTACAAGTATGATTATAAACCCGGACGATAGGATTTATCACATCTTATCGCGTGAAAGAGATTTTGAGTCTCAGGCAATTGTCTTCTTTCTCCGGGATTATTCCGGATCGATGCAAGGCAAGCCTACCGAGGTTATAGTTACTCAGCATATCTATATTAATAGCTGGCTGGTTTATCAATACAAAAAGCAGGTTGTAAGCAGATTTATAGTTCATGATACCGAGGCTCAGGAAGTTCCGGACTTCTATACCTACTTTAATAAATCTGTTGCAGGCGGTACGGATGTTTCAACTGCATACGAACTTGTAAATAAAATTGTGGAAGAAGAACATCTGGCACGCGATTATAATATTTATGTCTTCCACGGTACTGACGGAGACGATTGGCAGGACGACGAGATGCGGGCTGTGAAGGAACTTGAAAAGATATTGAAGTACGCGAGCCGTGTTGGCATTACAATCGCTGAAAATACTTCATCAGCCCGGAACGATACCGTGGTCGAAAATTATATAAAGGACTCAAAGCTGCTTGAAAAATATCCGGACGTTCTTCACCTGGATTCTTTCATTGCCGAGGAAGCATCTGAAGAAAGAATAATACAGAGCATTAAACTTTTAATCACCTGATTGCTGATGGAATTAATTGACCAACATACCAAAAAAATAATGGAAGGCTGCAAAGAGCGTGCACTCGATGCGGGTCTAAAGTTTGATAAAGCGACGCTCGAATACATGGTAACCAATACCGATCTTCTCGAGTTATCGCCGAAGAATATGATACCGACACTTTATGATTACTGGCTTCAGGAAATTGAAGTGCTGAGAGGGAAAGGCGAATACGAGTATTACCCGAATAACCCTTTCGAGACGGTAATAAATACTCGCCCGGCAATCTCTTTTTATAATAATGAAAATCCCGACTGGATGAACGTTATGATTTTCTACCACGTCATTGCTCATATTGATTTCTTCCAGAACAATAAATTCTTTGAGCATACCTGGGACTATGATTTTAAAGAAAAGGCATTGACCGAAAAGCGGATTATCTCTAAGCTGCATGCACAGAAGGGAAGAGCAGTCGATTACATAATCGAGTTTACAAGGGGCATAGACAACCTTGTCGGCTACTTCGACTCGCTGAAAGACAAGGATGATATAAACATGTTCAAGCTGCCTGACCAGATTGATTTTTATTTCAATCATTTTCTCCAGGACAGGAGTCAGTTCAGCATGCAGACTTATCTTGAAGAAATAGAGAGATATAATTTAACCGAAGAGACCGATATAAAATCGAAGGAAGAAAACTTCTTTACCAAGATTTATCTGAAGCACCCCGAGTTTGACGACATGTTTAGAAAATACAAAAACGATAATCATCAGAGCGGGATTAGAGACTTAATTCAGTTTATCTTCGATGAAAGTTCCTTCCTGAATAAGCCGGATAACATCTGGATGAAAACGGTAATATCCATAGTTAGAGATACGGCTCTTTATTTTTCTCCGCAGATCAGAACCAAGATAATGAATGAAGGCTGGGCAAGTTACTGGCATGAAAAGCTCTTCCTTAAGGATGAAAGGATACGCGGTCATGAAGTTGCATTTGCAAAAATCAATGCCAAGGTGACCTCTATATCAAAGGTCGGGTTAAACCCTTATGCCATTGGCTGGAGGCTTTTTATGTATGTTGAAGAGATGGCCGACAAAGGAAGGTATTCTTACAGCTTCAGGAAGCTTGATGATATTGACAAGCGCGAAAACTTTAATGAATCTACCGGCAAAGGGAAAGATTTTATCTTCCATGTAAGAGAAAATTATTGCGACCTGACTTTTCTGAATACCTTTATCGATCAGGACTTTGTTGATAAGCATAAGTTGATGGTTGTAGGACAAAGAATAAATCCCGATAGGAATGTGCGGGAGTACTATGTTAAGAGCCGCAGAGTACAGGATTACAAGTCAATGATATTGAACAGCCTTTACCATCCGCCGTATATTACATTTTCAACCCAACGGGACGGTTCGCTGTATCTCAACCACCGCTTCGAGGGCAAGGAGCTTTACAGGGATTACGTTTCGAATACTTTAATCGGAATCGAATACCTTTGGGGAAACAAAGTTTACCTTGAAACGATGGAACTGGACTGGGATAAGATGAAACTGGATGACGACAATATTAGCTCCGATGAGTTCTGGCAGCGCGAGAAAATGTTTAGAAAAGTTTTATATTCGGTAGAAAATAAGAAAGTGAAAAAAGAAGTTTTGAATTAAAAGGCTTATGATGACGGCAAAGTTAGCAGGCAGCAAATCAAACGATATTATAAATCTGATAGACCGGAAGCTTAAAAAATCAGATGAAGGCTCTGTAATTCCTTTCCATGACTTTTAAGCCAGGACGCGCGAAGATCCATTGCTTTATTTCAGGAACGTCTTCCAGTTGTTCAGCGATATGATTTATCACTATATAGACATTGAAGATGAATACAAAGACGACCCGGAGAACATAAGCTACAGAACTATAAACTGCGAGAGGCTTTTTGTAGAAAATACGGATACGCCATTCTTCACCGATTTACCGCTTGCGAACAGGCTGATACGTCTTGCAGATTCATTTAGGGAAGGCACTCAGCAGAACAAAATTTACGTTTTCATCGGACCTCCCGGCAGCGGCAAGAGCACGTTCCTCAATAATTTATTAAGGAGGTTTGAAGAATTTACCCATAGCCATGAGGGAATAAACTACGAGGTATTGTGGCGGCTCGATCATCAGAAGATAGGCAACTCTCTCTCTCCGCTTGTTAAGGAAGCAATTGAAGAATACTATATAAACAAGGGCTCGCTGATTAAGCCGCAAAACTTTAACAACGACGTCCTGGAAGTACCGTGCCCGAGCCACGACCATCCGGTTTTAATTATACCAAAAGAATACCGTGCGGAAATTCTCGACAAGCTTGTAAAGGACAATGCGCGTTTAAAGATATTTTATAAGAAAGAATTTGAATGGCTGTTTACAGAGAATGCCTGTACAATCTGTACCTCACTCTATGAAGCATTGAATAACAGGCTAAGGTCTCCGGCAGAGGTTTTTGATATGCTGTTTGCGAAGCGGTATACTTTTAACCGGCGACTCGGCTATGGCATAAGCGTGTTTAATGCTGCCGATAAAGAACCGGAGAACCTTTTCTTAACTAATGAAGAGCTTCAGCGGCAGCTAAGCTTAAGGTTCCGCAACAGCAACCTTGTCCAATATGTCTTCTCGCGTTATGCGAAGACGAACAACGGCGTGTTTGCAATAATGGACGTTAAAGGCGAAAATGAAAAACGCTTCCTCAATCTTCACGGTATTATTAGCGAAGGCGTACATAAGATCGGTGATATCGAAGAGAATGTTAACTCGCTTTTTATTTCGATAATAAATCCTGAAGACAAACAGAAAATAGTATCGCTGGATTCTTTCAAAGATAGAATAATAGAGATAAACGTAAATTATATTCTTAATTATGCCGAAGAGGTGAAAATTTATTATCATTCATTCGGAACCCAGATTAAGAATCATTTCCTTCCGGGTGTGATTGAGAACTTTGCAAAGATAATCATCAGTTCAAGGCTTAATATAAATTCTCCGGCAATTTCAGAATGGATTGAAGATCCTTCAATCTATGCCGACTACTGCGATGAGAATATGCTGCTTCTTAAGCTTGCCATTTACTCCAACAAAATCCCTGACTGGCTGATCGATGAAGATTATAAAAACTTCAATAAAAATATTCGCAGGAAAATCATAAAGGAATCCGATAAGGAGGGAAAGACCGGCTTCAGCGGAAGGGAATCTATTTATATCTTTAATGAATTCTATAACTCGATACCCAGGAAACAGGTTGAAAACGGTACGCCGGAAGAACTTCAGGTTACGATGGAAGACATCCGGAAATTTTTTAAGAAGCATGAGCAGTATAATGAGCGTATTCCGAAAGGGTTTATCGATTCGGTAATCCGGCTGTACAATTACAACATTATGGAGGAAATCAAGGCTTCGTTGTTCCATCAGAATGAAGAACGAATCAGCAGGGATATCCAGAATTATCTTTTCGCGTCGAACTACGATCTCGGCGAAACTCTGATCTGTCCTTACACAAAGGAGAAGATTGCAATCAACGAGCAGTTCTTCGATTTGATCGAGCAGTATTTGCTGCCCCGGGACGTATCCGCCAGAGCAAAAAAGAAATTCCGCGAAGAGACGGCTATGATGTTAAGTGTAAACATTCAGCAAATGAGCGAAGAAGATAGTATTACCGGTACGGAAATTTATAAGGATTTGTATTCAACATACATAAACAACTTACGGGAACATATCTTCCAGCCGTTCCTGGAATTTCCGGCATTTGAGACTGCAATAAAAGAATACGGAACTTCCAAGTTCGATGTATATGATAACAGAACTAAAGAAGAAGTGAATTTCCTGATTCAGAACCTTATGACTAAGTTTAATTACTCTCAGGAAGGCGCTAAGCACGTTTGTCTTTATGTAATTAGAAATAAGATTGCGGAGAATTTTAATTAAACGAAGAGAGCGAGCGACGGGGCTCGAACCCGCGACATTCAGCTTGGGAAGCTGACACTCTACCAACTGAGTTACGCTCGCCTATAATTTTTTTTTCACAGAACCCGCGACATTCATCCCGATAAGGATCGGGATGACACTCTACCAACTGAGTTACGCTCGCTTATCAATATAATACTTAAACTTGAACTCAGAAGTTTAAATTCTGAGTGTAAGTCTAGGAAGTTCTGAGCTTCAAATTCAAGTTTCATGAGAATAAAAAACTTCGGGATTAAATTAAACAACCTGATAATTTATTCCAAGAAGATTATTCACCGAATGCCTTTTCAACGATTTCTTTCTGCCGGGTTTCAGACAGCTTATGCGAACCCATCGCCGGGCTCGGGCTTTCGGGTTTGCCGCCGTAACGAAGCCTTTGTCCTTCACCAAGGTCTTCCATAAGCCTTGGGACAAGGAATCCCCAGGCTCCCATGTTTTTCGGCTCTTCTTGTACCCACAAAACTTCCTTTGCTTTTATATACGAAGAAAGGATTTCTTTTATCTTTCCCGACATATACGGATATAGCTGTTCAATCCTTATTATAGCCGTATCCGTAATTTTATGATCGGTCCGGAACCTTGCCAGGTCATAATATACCTTGCCGGTGCAAAGTATAATTCTTTTAACTGAATTTTTATCTTCAATCGTTTTGTCGTCAAGTACTTCGTTAAACCAGCCATTAATAAATTCTTCTTTAGGAGATTGAGCTTCATGGAGCCGAAGCAGGCTCTTGGGACTCATTATTACCAAAGGCTTCATTATTCGCCGTTTTATCTGGCGGCGGAGAAGATGGAAGTACTGTGCAGGTGTTGTAGCGTTGCAGACCTGCATGTTGTCCTTGGCGCAGAGAGTCAGGAATCTTTCAAGCCGCGCACTTGAATGTTCGGCGCCCTGTCCTTCATTGCCGTGAGGCAGAAGCATTACTATGCTGTTTGGGAGCTTCCATTTTTCATAAGATGCGGCGATGAAGTTATCAATTATAACCTGAGCGCCGTTTGCAAAGTCGCCGAACTGTGCTTCCCATATAACAAGAGCCAACGGATCTGCGGTGCTGTAGCCGTACTCAAATCCAAGCACCGCAGCTTCGGAAAGAAGACTATCCAGCGCTTCAATCTTTGCCTGGTTTTGCGAAATATGATTCAGCGGTACGAACTCAGCTCCGGTGTGGATGTCGGTTAGAGCAAGATGCCGCTGGCTGAAAGTTCCGCGTACGCTGTCCTGTCCGCTTAGCCTGACGGGAGTTCCTTCAAGCAATAAGCTGCCGAAAGCTAAAGATTCCGCAAGCGCCCAGTCGGCTTCGATCTTTCCCCCGGCAAGATCCATCCTCCTATCCAGAAACTTTTTTAATTTAGGATGAACCGAAAATTCTCTCGGTACTTTTGTAATGCCGTGTAAAACATTGGTAAGCTTCTCTTCGGACATACCGGTGTCACTTTCCGGAGTAGCCGCTTCCATTTTTTCTTTAGAGACTGCCAGCGGGGCGTCGGATTTAAACTCAATACTTTTTCTCTTTGTTTTATCGAATGCTTCGCTTAGCTGGTTATAAATGTTGTCATTCATCTTTTGGATTTCGTCGGACGGAATAGCCTTACTCTCTAAAAGTGTTCTTGTATAAATTTCTCTTACAGAAGGATGACTCTTTATCTTTTCATAAAGAAGAGGCTGTGTAAAGCCGGGCTCATCGCCTTCGTTGTGTCCGTGTCTTCTGTAGCCGAACATATCGATAACGATATCCTTCTTAAATATCTGTCTATACTCGAATGCGATTTTTGCAACCCATAAAGCCGCTTCAGGATCCTCACCGTTTACGTGGAAGATTGGAGCCTGGATCATCTTGGCAACGTCGGTTGCGTACTGAGAAGAGCGTGCGTCCTCTGGTGTTGTAGTAAACCCGATTTGATTATTGATTATAATGTGAATTGTTCCGCCTGTCCTGTATCCTTTAAGTTGGGAAAGGTTCAAAGTTTCGGCAACAATGCCTTGACCGGCAAACGCAGCATCTCCGTGAATTAAAACCGACATTACTTTCCTGCGCTCTTTGTCAGTGAGCCTTGTCTGTTTTGCCCTTACAATTCCTTCAACAACCGGGTCAACCCACTCAAGGTGGCTTGGGTTCGATGCAACCGAAACCGTAATGCTCTTTCCGTTCCTTGTTTTGTATTTGCCGGAAGCGCCGAGGTGATATTTTACATCGCCTGATCCTTCAATTGAATTTGGGTCGGGGATGTCTTCAAACTCGGAAAAGATAGACTCGTATGACTTGCCAATGATATTGCAGAGTACGTTAAGCCTGCCGCGGTGAGCCATTCCAAGAACGACCTCAAGCGTGCCGGCATCGCTGGCTTCGTTAAGAAGCATATCCAAAACCGGGATTAACGTTTCCGAGCCTTCAAGCGAGAATCTTTTATGACCGATAAACTTGTTCTGAATGAAATGCTCGAACGACTCCGCTATAATCAGCTTATCCAGTATTGTTCTTTTTATTTCCGGATCAAAATCAGGAATGTTCTTTACAGGTTCCATCTTTCCTTGTAGCCAGACCTTTTCCGCCGGGTTCTGGATGTGCATGTACTCGATCCCGATCTTATCGCAATAAGTTTTTTGAAGGATGTCGAGAATTTCTCTAAGAGTTGCTGTCCTTAACCCGCTGAAACCGCCGGTGATGAACTCTCTATCAAGGTCCCACAAGGTTAGCTTGTAAGTTGCAGGATCCAATTCAGGATGATATGGAGTAGGCGAACCGATCGGATCAAGGTCGGCGATTAAATGCCCGCGGACGCGGTAAAGATTTATTAACTGCAAGACTCTTCCTTGCTTTTCAAACTCTTCTGTACTTCCGCCTTTTGCGAGAGTAGCCGGCTGGTAATCGGTTTTCCATGTAAGAGGCTGTGCAGGTATTTTAAGGTCTTCAAAAATTTCTTCGTAAAAGAAGTTGTTCCCCAAAAGCTGATCGTGAAACTCCTTTAGGAATAAACCCGACTCGGCGCCTTGAATAATACGGTGATCATAAGTGCTGGTTATGTTCATTACCTTGCTTATTCCAAGCGTTGATATTGTTGAAGGCGACATTGCCTGGTACTCTGCCGGGTACTGAATTGCACCTGTCGCAACTATAGTACCCTGACCAAGCATCAACCGCGGCACAGAGCTTACCGTTCCTATTGTACCGGGATTCGTGAGTGTAATAGTAGTACCCAAAAATTCTGAAGGATCGATTAACCCTTTGCGGGAACGCGAGACCAGGTCGTCGTAAGTTTTATAAAACTCGTCGAACGACATCAGGTGGGCATTTTTAATATTCGGAACAATTAGCGAACGGCTGCCGTCTTTCCTTTCAATGTCGATAGCAAGTCCGAGGTTAATCTTATTCCGCTTTATGACGTTCGGTCTGCCGTTAATGATTGTAAAAGCGTTATTCATTGCCGGGTTGGTAGTAACTGCTTTTACAATTGCCCAGGCAATCAGATGTGTAAAAGAAATCTTTCCGAGCTTCTTTTTTTGAAGATAATGATTTATTAGTGTCCGGTTTTCTTCAAGCAGCTTAACCGGTATTGGCCGCTGTGAGGTAGCAACGGGGATGGTGAGGCTGCTGCTCATATTGTCTAAAATCTTTGCGGAACTGCCGGCAATTATTTGCACATGGTCGTCTTCCGCCGGAACAGGCAGTTGGATTTCTTCTTTCAAATTAGAGACGACTCCGGCTGAGGAATAATTTTTTCTGCCGTTCCCGTTTTCCTTAGGAGTTACCTTACCGAAAAAGCTTTGCCACTGTTCGGAGACTTCCGAAGGATCCTCCTCGTATTGCTTATGAAGGTACTCTACAAACCATGTGTTGGCGCCGAACTTTTCAAGTTCTTCTTTTTGTTCTTTCGTTAAGTCGCTTGACTTCATCTTTATCTTGATTTTTTATATTTATTTTTGGTTGTTAATTTAACAAGGCAAACGGACGATAGTTTAGCTTTGCGGAAATATATACTTTATCAAAGTCCGTTATCGTCTCAAATTAGCAACAGGTTCAAACAAATTTAATAAAATTACAGTAAACTTATTAAACTATCTTTTTATTGATTATGATGGAAAATACAGAAATTTCAAGGATTAGAAGGGACTACTCGCTGACTGAACTGAATGAAGGCAGTATAAGCAGCAGCCCGTTCGAACAATTTTCAAAGTGGATGGAAGAGGCGCTGAAATCAAGTTTAATAGATCCAAGCGCCATGATTTTGGCAACAAGCAGTAAAAGCGGAATTCCCAGCCTTCGTGTTGTTCTGCTTAAAAGGATAGACAGCGACGGCTTTGTGTTTTACACCAATTACGAAAGCCGGAAAGCAAAAGAACTTTTGGAAAACCCGAACGCTTCATTATTATTCTTCTGGAAAGAACTTGAGCGCCAGATCAGGATTGAAGGAAAAGTCGAAAAGATTCCGGCAAAAGAATCTGAAGAATATTTTCATTCGAGACCTTACGAGAGCCAGCTTGCCGCATGGGCTTCGAGCCAAAGCAGAATAATTCCGGACAGGGAATATCTTGATAAAAAGTTTGAAGAGTTCAAGAAAAAATACGCAGGCAAGGAAATACCGCTTCCGCCGTTTTGGGGAGGAATAAAATTGAAGCCCGAATATTTTGAATTCTGGCAGGGAAGAGAAAACCGGCTGCATGATAGAATTAGCTATGTGAAAGAAAATAGCGAATGGAAGAAGGAAAGACTAGCGCCGTAATTAACTAAAGTGAGAGCCGGGTCGGCGAAAAGGACATGAGGGTTCTATTATATGTTTGCACAAAACTATTTTTAAAAGAAAGACTTACCAATTAGTAAGTCTCTTATAAGTGGAGCTAAGGAGGATCGAACTCCTGACCTCTTCGTTGCGAACGAAGCGCTCTCCCAGCTGAGCTATAGCCCCAGGGTAAATTTCAATTTCTAAATAACAAGTTTCAATTTGTTGAATCAAAATTAAAACTTTGAACTTACATTTTCAATTAGACTCTAATCGGCAGAATGACAAAGGGAATTCCCTGCCTGTAAAACTTTCTTTGAACGGCGAAGACAATATAGTTGTGCAGCCACCGTGTCATGAAAGATTCTTCAGGAAAGACTATCTGTCCGCCGAAAAAAACCACGTTATGATACTTTTTAGAAATTTCCGGGACAAGGCTGTTTATCTCCTCAACGATATCGGTACCTACTGAAGTGAATGCCTCGGCATAATAGCCGTGCTCTTTCATGTATTTAACGTAGCGATTTGCCTCACCATCAATATAACCGGTTAAGTTTTCTATTTCATCTGCGCCTTTGAAATTGCCTGCGTCGACGGAACCGACCTGGAGGAAGACATAGTTTTTATATGTGCCGCTGAATAATCTGAAAATACTCAGCAGCGTATGCAAGCCTAAGCCGTTAAACCCGTTTACAAGAATCGCAGCGGTCTTTCCTTTGGGGTCGAATTGCGGCTCGGCAGGCGCTTCCTGTTCATTTTGGATATTATAAATAGAGGCTTCAACCGAATCCACAATTGTATCAAGGCGGCGTAATAACTCCGCTGCCTTTAAATAGTGCTTCTTGATAATTAAGGTAAGTATTACGAGTGCGGCTGTAATTACTAAGGTAATCCATCCGCCTTCGCCGAATTTAATGATCAGGACGGAAATCAAAATAAAAGAAGTTAAGAACAAGCCGACGCTGTTGATCGCTAATTTTCTTAACCAGCCTTTTTCAGAATTTCTAACCTGCCACCAATGTTTTACCATTCCAAGCTGGGAGAGAGAGAACGTAATAAATACGTTTATCGAGTAAAGTACAATAAGAAAATCTACGGAGCCTTCTGACAGAATCATCAAAACAAATGAGGCGATACCCATCATTAGAATTCCGTTCTGAGTTACAAGTCTATCGCTTAGCATTGCGAACCTTGTGGGGAACCACCTGTCGAGAGCCATGTTTGCAAGAACTCTCGGTCCGTCCAGGAATCCCGTTTGAGCAGCAATGAACAAGAGCACAGCTTCCGAAAGAAGAGTTATAAGGACAAAAGTAAATCCTATATTTCCGCTCCAATGCACAGCTAAAGCTTCGAACAAAACGGCATTTAAAGTTTTACCCGGCTGGTCTTGAACCTTAAAAAGCAGGAATGCAATCATCAAACCGATTACAGTGATGGAAAGCGAGAAAGCCATATAGTTCATTGTTCTTTTTGCAGTGGTCACTCTCGGCTCACGCAGGATAGGTAGACCGTTACTGACGGCTTCTATTCCTGTGAAGGTGCCGGCGCCCATACTATAGGCTCTCATCACGATGAATAAAACTCCGAACAAGCCGAGAGTGCTAAACGATTTACCAAGTTCCTGGCTGGTTTCGCTATATACTTCATGGAACCTCATAGCATGAGTTCCCAGTGCGAAGGCAATAGCGAACAAATGTGTAAAAACGAAAAGAAGAAATACCGGAACGAGCGGAATAACCGCTTCTTTAATTCCTCTTAAGTTTAAAATTAAGAGAACAATAACACCAAAGACTGCAAACCAAAGCTTGTAAGAATACCAGCTTTGGGGAAGGAAGCTGAAGATTGCATCGGCGCCGCTTGCGATAGAAATCGTAATTGTAAGCACGTAATCTATCAGCAATGCACATCCTGAAATCATACCGAGGTTTGGAGAAAGCAGCTTGCTTGCAACAAGGTAACCGCCGCCGCCGGAAGGGAACAGCTCGATAATGTGAGAATAACTGGCGGCAATAATAAAGATAGTTATCGCGGAGCCTATAGCAACAAAAATGCTTAGGTACGGATATCCGCCCATGGCTTTAAAGGCTTCGGCAGGTCCGTAGCAGGATGAAGAAAGTCCGTCGGAGCCAAGCCCGACCCATGCTAAGAATGCAATTAAGGAGAGCTTGTGAAATATTTTTTGATCGTGGGGATCTCTGGCTCCGCCAATTATAAATGATTTAATTTTTTTTAAGTTTAAAGAATTTTCCATGCGCAGGTCTTATTGTTGGTATCAAATTTCAATAAATATAAAGATCACAGTACAGGGGTGCGGTAAATTCTTACCGTTACGGATTTGAAAGGCACTTTTGTACATACTCTTAAAATCATAGCGTACAAAAATAGTTGCTAAATTATTACGGTACAAAACAGGATTCCTATATAAATGCAAACTAATTTTCTTATCTTTGCACAATATTTTTATCGAAACATTAGGGAATATCTTTAAATGAGTATTTTAGTTGACAAAAAGACCCGCCTGGTAGTTCAAGGCATTACAGGCGGCGAGGGTTCCTTCCATACGCAGCAGATGATTGAATACGGAACCAAAGTAGTAGCCGGCGTAACTCCGGGAAAAGGAGGAACAGAATTTTTAGGCATACCGGTTTACAATACGGTTGAGGAAGCAGTCAGGCTTCAGAAAGCAAACACTTCCGTTATATTTGTCCCGCCGGTTGCGGCAGCAGATGCAATTTTGGAATCGGCAAACTCGGGCATAAAAGTAATAATCTGCATAACCGAAGGCATACCGGCAGGAGATATGGTTAGAGTTTATAATTCAATTAAGAAGAAAGACGTGGTTCTGATTGGTCCGAATTGCCCGGGTGTTATTTCTCCGGGTAAGGCGAAGATAGGAATTATGCCGGGATTCATTCACAGGAAAGGGAAAATAGGTGTTGTTTCCCGAAGCGGCACATTGACTTACGAAGCGGTTAAGCAACTGACCGATGTTAAGCTTGGTCAGTCAACTTGCGTTGGTATCGGCGGCGATCCTGTTATCGGCTCAAAGTTTCTGGATATTATAAAATTGTTCAACGAGGATCCGGATACGGAAGGGATTGTAATGATCGGCGAAATAGGCGGAACAGCAGAAGAGGAAGCAGCGGCTTACATTAAAAAGAATGTTTCCAAACCTGTTGTAGGATTTATTGCCGGAAGAACAGCACCTCCCGGACGAAGGATGGGACACGCAGGCGCAATCATCTCCGGCGGCAAAGGTACCGCAGCAGAAAAAATGGCGGCGATGAAGAAAGCCGGAATTAAAGTGGCAGAGAGTCCCGCGGAAATCGGTTCGACAATGGTGAAGGCGATTGAAGCATTGAAATTGAAATCCGCCGGTAAAAGAAAGCTTGCTAAGAAGGCTGTAAAATCGCCGGCGAAGAGAAGAATAGTTAAATCGAAAAAGATTTCAGCTAAAAAGAAAAGATGAATTGTTTTAGCTGTTTAAAATTCTTTCTTAATCTTAGCCTTGATCTTGACTTTAACCGGATTTATCTCATTGCGGCAATATCGTTATCCGATTAAGTCTATTAATAAGAGCGAGATTTAGATAATATTCTTACTTCATTTTTAAAATTATTTATTGGAGAAACATTTGAACAATAGAACGTTAGCCATCATTAAACCTGATGGTGTTAAGAAAAATTTAATCGGACAAATTATAACGAAGATTACGGAAGCCGGCTTTAAGATTAAAGCGATGAAAATGGTAAGACTGACCAAAGACTCAGCCGGCGGATTTTATGAAGTACACAAGCAAAGAGCATTCTTCAATGATTTAATCGAGTATATGACTTCAGGTCCCTGTGTGCCGATAGCCCTGGAAAAGGAAAACGCTGTTGCCGATTTCAGAAAGCTTATCGGCGCGACTGATCCTGCCGAAGCTGCCGAGGGAACAATCAGAAAGCTTTATGCTGCCAGTAAAGCCGAAAATGTAATTCACGGTTCCGATTCGGATGAGAATGCTGCAATTGAAATTGCTCATTTCTTCTCAAGAAAAGAACTGCTGGAAAACTCCGGGTTATAACAAAAGGAAATGATGATGAAAAGAATATTAGCTGCTGTTCTCGCCGGAATCCTGCTTTTCGGCTGCGGAAAAAAATCCGGTGAAAAGTCTGAAGATCTATCTGCTAAAATGGTAACGGATACCTCCGCCATTAAAGCTGTTCCGGTACAGAATGCAGATCAAAAATTTAACTTGCAGTATAAGTTTCAAAAAGGTGTTGTCTACCGGTACAGGATGACTCAAAGTACTGAAGATAATTTAACTATCAAAACCGACACAAGCATTTCGCAGAGTCTTAACCAGAGCATAATTTATATATTCGATCTGAATTTATCGAACGTTGATAAAGACGGAGTGATGGAATTTTCCTGTTCTATTCCCTCAATTAAATTGAATGCAGATGCTAACGGACAGAAGTTCTTTTATCAATCCGGTGTAACCAAAGATACGACCGAACTGAAAAAGTATACCCAATATGAAGCTCTGATAAATAATCCCTTCGGTGTGCGCGTTGGAAAGAGCGGAGGTGTAATTGAAGTATTCCGTGCGGACAAAATAGCCGACAAATTCCTCGCGCTTAGTAAGCCTCAGACACAGCCTACCGAACAACAAAAAAATACATTAAGGAGCAATATAGTGGAATCGGTTCTGAAGCCGCTTATGAGCCAGATATTCCGTGATATACCTTCAAATACTTTAGCGAAGGACTCGTCATGGACATACGAACAACCGGCGGCGCCTTTCATGGTTTTCAAACTTCAAAATACAAATACTTATAAGATTACAGGCTTGGAAAAATATAACGCAGATACTCTTGCAGTAGTGGACGCAGGGCTTGAGTCAGTAATTACCGGAAACACTAAATTTGAGGAACGCGGAGCCACTTATAATTTTAAGAAGCCCGAGACCTCGGCGAACGGAACAATCTACTTTGATATTACCAAAGGCTGCATCCGTAAGGCAAACTTAAAGACCGATATCCACATCTTCTTTACAATGGAAGCGCCTACTCCAAAAGGAAAACAGAAGGGGAGTAAGGACGAGGTAATTACTACTTCGAACGTACTGGAATTACTGTAGGATTTTTTAACTAATATTTCTCGCTCCGGCATTTGAACCCTGAAGTTTAAATTAAGGAGCGAGAAAGTTTTTAAATAAATTCGATCTACTTTAACAGGATGAATTTTCTGGTTTCCACAAAGTCTCCAGCTACCATTTTATATAAATAAACTCCGCTGACTAAATTTACTGCATTGAACCTCAAAGAATAATTGCCGGCAGGCTTCTCCTCGTTTATAAGAGTTGCCGCTTCTTTGCCAAGCAAGTCATAAATCTTTATTGTAACACGACCCGACTTAAGAGTGGAGAAATTTATAGTTGTTTCCGGATTGAACGGATTAGGATAATTTTGATAAAGACGGAAATCCGCCGGCATATTATTGTCTTTAAGCCTGACGGATGTCGTCAAATTAAAATTTGGGAATTTTGCAGCTCCCGGTCCTCCGTAAGCACCAATATCGTTTGATAAACTGCCGCGGGCGGGAAGAAGCGCATTACCGGGCATTGCGGGGTTTTCCGGGTCGTTGAATTCTACCGCTTTATTGCCGGCGTCGATGCAGGGAGAATTATCTTTTAGGGTAAAAGCGGAATCCTCAAACTGCGGATCGATGAAAATATTTCCGGTGCCGTTGTATCCGCCGTACACATCACTATATAATACTGTTGGACCTCCGGATCTTACAACAATTTGAACTGCCGATGTCGTCGGGTCTGCCCATATAATGCAGTTTCTTATAATTGAAGAGCCTTGATAGACAAAAACGCCGACTACCTCGTTTCCAGTGATAGTATTGTTTTCAATTATCTTTTGCGAAGTGCCGTCATGGTTCATCCAGAGAGCGCCGCCGCCGTAATCCTGTCCGCCTGAATTATTAGTTATAATATTATTTTTAACTATAGCGCCGGTATAATTTAGAACTATTCCCGCGCCGTACCTTCCCTTGTTTGAAGCAATAATATTATTAAGAATTTTGGGATTGCCGTCGCCCGCGCGAATCCCGCCGCCGCCCGCACTGGTAACCCCGGATGTATTTGCAGCCTCGTTACCGGAAATAATATTAAATCTTATAATGGGTGATGACTTTGCAATCAATATTCCGCCGCCTTCCCTGTAGGTGCCGGCACCGTGTTCATCCAGCCATTTTGTGCCTTTACCGCCGGTAATGGTAAATCCCTGAAGTACGGCGGTAGAGTCTTCGCCACCTACTATTAAAACGCAACTTGAGTTATCGGGATTTGCCGGGCGGCTCCCATTAATTATTGTCGATTGAATATAGCTCAAATCGCCGCTTTCGCAAAACCGGCTGGTAAGGACTATCTTCTTACCATGAAAATTTATATTCTCAAAATAAGTTCCTGGGTAAACTAAAACGGTGTCGCCGTTTGATGCGGCATTAATTCCGTCTTGAATGGTTGATTGATCGGCAGGTACATTGATAATTTTCGCACTTGATATTGCCGTTGCGAAAAACAGCACTAACGGTAATATAAATCCTTTCCTGTTTAACATTTTTATTCCTTTCATTTTTACGGAATGAAAATTATTTAATGGGTATTCAGATTTCGACCGGATTCCAGTATCAGGACATAATAATTTGTCTTTTAAGGTTGATTTAATTAAACTTTAACTTTTGGCGGCATAGGCTGCCGGCTTTTATATTCTTTTGGTGTCATTCCGGTATGTTTTTTAAATGCCGAATTAAAAACAGATTTTGAATTAAACCCGGCATTGTAGGCAAGAGCAAGAAGTGTTTGGTTCTGAAAATTGGCATCCATCATAAGCAGTTTTACCTCTTCAATCCTGTAAGAGGTAACCAGGTCATAAAAATTTTTATTTAAGATTGAATGAATTGCTTGCGATAAATTTCGTGCCGGAATATTCAGGCTTTTAGTAAGATCTTCAACCGAGAGATTCGGCTTAAGATACGGCTTCTCGTCTTTCATGAATAAAGTTAATTTTTGGATGATGGCTTTACTCTCAGCGAGCTTTAGGCGTGAGGTAATGTACTTGGGAAACTCCT
>JBJKRP010000246.1:0-16261 GCA_046704565.1 Ignavibacteriaceae bacterium
ACTGAAGATTAAGGAATGATTAACGGAATATTAAATTTTTGTTAATAATCGGAAAGAAGGAATATAAAAAGCCTCGAACAAATCGAGGCTTATGAAGTGACCCCAACGGGATTCCTCCGAAGGAGTCCCTTCGGGAGAACCCATATTACCGCTGAATCTTTCGCAAACAAAATCAAAAAAAATGCCTCGTAGAATTACGAGGCATTATCAGTGACCCCAACGGGATTCGAACCCATATTACCGCCGTGAAAGGGCGATGTCCTAACCATTAGACGATGGGGCCAATAAAAATTTTTATTGGGGTGGGCAGTGGGATTTGAACCCACGACCCTCAGGGCCACAACCTGATACTCTAACCAACTGAGCTATGCCCACCATGCAAAGAACAATTCAAAATTGCGAATTAAGTACGCCCAAGTGGAATCGAACCACTAACCTACAGCTTAGAAGGCTGTTGCTCTATCCAATTGAGCTATGGGCGCAAATAAAGACTTAAATTCTTTTTTGTCGGGGCGGCAGGATTCGAACCTGCGACCTCCTGCTCCCAAAGCAGGCGCGATGAACCGGGCTACGCTACGCCCCGCATATAATCAAAACTTTTATCCCTGTTTGAGAACCTGCAATTTCCCGGTAAAATTCCGATAGAATAGGAATGAGCCGGGTGGAGTTTATCCCAATTATAGCCCCGGACTACGTCCCGTATGTAACTATATTAGAATTACTTTTTTCAATTCGGGCATCAAATATACTTTATAACCCGAAAAAAAACAAAGGCACCGCGAATCTATTTTAACATTTTACTTAATTTTTCCACTATAAATTGCTCACATTCGATAGTTTTCTTGTAACTTCATTCTTCATTAAATTAGCAATCAAAAAAAGAGTATTCACGGCAAATGTCCTTTTCATTTTATATCTCAAAGCGCTACATCTTCTCTAAAAAGGACTCAAAGTTCATCTCCTTTATTTCTACTATTTCAATTACCGGTATTGCTTTAGGAGTTGCTACTTTGATAATCGCACTAAGCATCTTAAATGGATTCGAAAGGACAATAACAAACAAGGTAATCGATTTTGATTCTCACATTCAAATTTCTTCCTTTACCGGAACTTTACCGGATTTTCATCATGCTCTTCCGATTCTAAATCAAAAATTGCAGCCTTATGCTTCAAGCATAAATCCATTTGTGTCAGATCTTGCCATAATAAGCAGCAGAAAAATAAAAGACGGCGTAAGTATAAAAGGTATCCGCCCGGATGATTACTGGAAGGGAGTCAAAGAAGACATTATCGAAGGTAAGTTCAGTTTGTATGATAACGAGAATCTACCGTCAATAATAATCGGGAAGAAACTTGCCGATAAGTTATTGGTTAAGGTTGGGGATAAAGTGACCGTCTTTGCTTTGAACAAAGATAAGATTCCGACTCCGCAAAACCCGCCTAACATTCAGAAGTTTGTTATCTCCGGTATTTTTGAAAGCGGAATGGCGGCATTCGACGACCTTGTCGCTTATGTTGATATAAAAACCGCGCAAAGATTATTCAATATCGGGAATGAAATCAGCGGATACGATATCCGCGTAAACAACATTTCAAAAATAGATAGCTTAACTAACTATTTATCCAATCACTTAAGCTATCCTTATGCCGTCAGATCCATCTATCAAATCCATAGGAATATTTTTACCTGGATTTCTCTACAGAAAAAGCCGATACCGATTATTTTGGGTTTGATTATAATAGTTGCAGTATTTAATATCATCGGGACTCTATTGATGATCGTTCTTGAAAAGATAAATGCTATCGGGATATTAAAATCTCTCGGCGCGAACAGGCGGCAGATAATTTCCGTATTTATCTATCAGGGAATTTATCTTGCAGTCACCGGCATCATCATCGGGAACGTTATCGCCTTTGCGCTTACGTACCTTCAGTTTAGGTACAAGATAATCTCAATACCATCTTCAGTCTATTTTATGTCGACTGTCCCGATACTTCTTTCATACCGGAATTTCATAGGAGTTTCCATTTTAACTTTCCTGTTGTGCATCGCAGCCTCATTCATTCCAAGCTACATCGCATCAAAGATTCAGCCTGTTTCGTCATTGAGGTTTGACTAATGAACATTAGCCCAATTAAAGCTCCGTCAATTAAATTTGAATCTTTCATATCGAAAAGATACCTGATATCCAAGCATAAGATTAATTTTATAACCATCATTTCTCTGATTTCTATTTTAGGAATCACCATCGGTGTTGCGGCTTTGATTGTTGTTCTATCGGTGTTCAACGGGTTCGGCAGCCTGGTGACTTCCTTTTTAATTAATTTTGACCCGCATGTTAGAGTTGAAATAATTTCGCCTGAAGGATTCAGCCGTCAAAATGAAATCGTCAAATCGCTTGAATCGATCCCGGACGTGCAAAAGTTTGCTCCTTATGTCTCCGGTAAGGTATTGGCTTACAACGCGGGATTAACTCAAGTGGTAAACTTAAAAGGCATTAAAGAGAAATCCGGCAATGATATTTACGGTATAAAAAAGAGCATGCTTTTCGGTAAATACGATATTTCATTTAGCAGCGGGCTTCCGCGAATGATTTTAGGTCTGACTCTTGCAGACCGTCTCCAGTCGGTTGTTGGAGATACCGTTACGGTTGTTTCTCCCGTAGGAATTGAAAATGTAATTACTCAAATGGCTCAGCCGAAGACTCAAAGATTTGTCGTTGCCGGTATTTACAGTTCAAACAACAACGAATATGATGAACAGTATATTTTTACAAATCTTGAAACAGCACAGGACCTGCTTGGTTATGGTAATAATGTTCAAGGCTACGATGTACGCCTGAATAATCTGAATGAAGCCGAAGGAGTTAAGGCTCAGCTTCAGAAAAAGCTGGATAAGAATTTATTCAGCGTTAACACGTGGTACGATTTCCATAAGGAGCTTTATATCGTAATGAAGATTGAGCGATGGACCGCATACGTAGTCTTATGTTTAATTGTTGCTGTAGCAACCTTCAACATTCTCGGTTCACTCTCGATGTCTGTTATCGAAAAGAAGCGCGACATCGGGATATTAAGGTCGATGGGCGCAGGTGAAAAATCAATCTTGAAAATATTTATGTATGAAGGTCTGCTTATAGGAGTTGTTGGGACGGTCGCCGGACTGCTGCTCGGATATTTTATCTGCTTTCTTCAATTGCATTATAAAATTTATCCGCTCGATCCGACTCAATACAAAATTGACGCGCTTCCGCTGCAGCTAAGAATTTCAGATTTCTTTTTTGTATCGGGCGCTGCAATGCTTCTGTCGTTCCTTGCATCTTTAATTCCGGCAAGACGCGCAGCAAAAGTAGATCCATTAGAAGCTATCAAATGGGAATGAACAATATGATTTTAAAAGCAGAGAATTTAGTTAAGACTTATCAGAACAACCAGAAGCTAAAGCTCGAGGTTCTGAAATCTGTTTCAATTGAAATTGAAGAGAAAAAGATTTCAGTCATAGTTGGCGCTTCCGGCGCGGGTAAAAGCACTTTGCTTCATCTTTTAGGCGGACTCGATAGACCGGACAGCGGCTCAGTTTATTATGAAGATCAGGACATCTTCAAATTATCCGACGACAAGCTTACAAAGTTCAGGAACAATAACATCGGCTTCGTGTTCCAGTTCCACCATCTTCTACCTGAATTTACGGCGGTAGAAAACGCCGCTATCCCGCAGATGATACACGGGATATCTTTAGATAAGGCTTCAAAGAAAGCGCAAGAGCTTTTGGATTCCGTCGGACTTGCGGACAGAGCAAACCACAAGCCTGCGGAGCTTTCCGGCGGTGAGCAGCAAAGAGTCTCAGTTGCCAGAGCGCTTGCAAACGATCCGGCAATTATCTTTGCGGATGAGCCGACCGGCAACCTTGATTCTGCAAACAGCGAGATCATTCATCAGATAATCGTCAGATTGAGAGATGAGCTCGGGAAAACTTTCGTCATAGTTACGCATAACCCGGAGCTTGTTAAGCTGGCGGATACGGTATTTGAGATTAAGGATGGAAAGATAGATCAACGTATGGGAACATGAGCGAATGACTGCATGGTGAATGAATGATTGGCTGATCGCTTTTTGACCAACAGACCGCCTCCAACTACCAATCCCCAAGAACTTCCCTTTCTTCAATAAGACCTTCGACTTGCGCTTGATGAGTTTTCCGGTTCGTCAGAGAACTTCTATGTAAGCCGGGATTGCTTTACAACCGGGATAGTACTTCTCTTTCGATCATTTCGATAAACAAGAGAAACTCTTACCACCGCTGGTGCACGCCGTCCTTGATATACATATCATAAATTTTCTTCACTTCATTCATCGCAGCCGCCGGGAGCGGAGGCAAATCTGCAGAGCTAAAGTTCTGTTCTGCTTGAGATACATTCTTGGCTCCGGGTATTGCGCACGTAACCGCGTCAAACATTAATATCCATCTTAACGCAAACTGGACAAGGCTTATACCGGCAGGACATATTTTTTTTATCTCCTCAACCGCCTTCAAGCCGGAATCATAATCAACACCGGAGAAAGTCTCACCCTGATCGAATGCCTCTCCGTGCCTGTTGAAATTCCTGTGGTCGTCGGCTTCAAACTTCGAGTCTGTCTTCAGCTTCCCTGTTAACATACCGGATGCAAGCGGCACTCTGGCAAGTATTCCCACTTTCCTTAGCTTCGCGCGTTCAAAAAATAAATCCGAGGGACGGCGGCGGAACACGTTAAAAATTATCTGTACGCTCTGCACATCAGGGTATTCGATAGCTTTAAGCGCTTCCTCCACCTTTTCAACACTTACGCCATAGTACCTTATCTTACCGTCTCTCACCAGGTCGTCAAGTATCCCGAACACTTCCGGCATGTAAAATACTTGAGTCGGCGGGCAATGCAGTTGCAGTATATCGACAGCTTCCATCTCAAGGTTCTTCAAGCTCCGCTCTACAAAGGCGGTAATATTCTTTTTATTATAGCCTTCGGCATTATGCGGGTTTAGTCTTCTTCCAGCTTTAGTTGCTACAAATATTTTCTCGTTCCGCGTCTTCTTAAGCTTTGCAACAAGCCTTTCGCTTCTGCCGTCGCCGTAAACGTCTGCAGTATCTATAAAGTTAACGCCCAAATCGATAGCCTTATTCAGTGCTGCAAACGATTCCTCATCGCTGACGGTTCCCCACGCACCGCCTATTGCCCACGCACCAAAGCTTACCGCCGATACTTCCATATCGGTATTTCCTAACAAATTGTAAATCATGTTCTATTTCCTGGTTTATATTGTATGAAAAATTGACTGCATCGTTTGTTAAAATAAAAAAAAAGATTAGCCTCCGGGCAAATTTAAGGCTATAAACTGCTAAAGTAAAATAAACCCGCGCTTCCGTTTCTTATATTCAGCCGTATACCGCCCTGTCTTTTAAAATGAAAGGATTAAAATCAAGATTGATTATTTAATCTTTTATTTATATTATTGAACCGGTTCAGTTAATTTTTGAATGTAATGCATCGGGCATTATTTTCGTTATCATATTAGCAGCAGTTTGTACCGTCACAGGTCATCTACTTGCTTAATTACAAAACATATTTACAATTACTTATTAAAGGATTTATTTATATGACAGGTTCGGGGTCTCTTTTCGGTGTTGAAGATAAAGTAATAGTCTTAACCGGAGGAGGAGGAGTTCTTGCCGGTGAGATGGCTAAAGGATTTTTAAATGCAGGCTCAAAGGTCGTCTTGCTGGACATAAACGAAGAGTTTCTTAATAACAGGATTGAAGAATTAAAAGCGTTCGACCAAAGCGTTGCCGGGCTTAAATGCAACGTACTGGATAAAGGAAGTCTTGAATCAGTCAGGATCGAAATTATAAAAAGGTTCGGCAGGCTGGACGTCCTGATAAATGCTGCCGGAGGCAATATGCCCGGCGCTACTATCGGGTTGGACAAAACAATCTTTGATCTTGAATTCGAGCAGTTCAAGAAAGTAACCGACTTAAACCTAAACGGCACCGTCCTCCCTTCTATAGTCTTCGGCAAAGTTATGGCAGATCAAAAGAACGGCTCGATAATAAATATTTCTTCAATGGCGGTCTCAAGAACAATTACGCGCGTAGTCGGCTATTCAGCGGCGAAGGCGGCAATAGATAATTTTACACGGTTCCTTGCGGTTGAGCTCGCGTCTAAGTTCGGCAGCGGCATAAGAGTAAACGCAATAGCGCCTGGCTTCCTTTTAACAAATCAAAACAGAACACTATTAACAAACCCTGACGGCTCGCTTACCGATAGAGGAAAGGCTATAATTGCCTTAACCCCGTTCAGGCGTTTCGGCGAGCCGGAAGAGCTTGTCGGCAGTGTTATCTTCCTGGCAAGCGATGCTGCAAGATTTATTACCGGAACAGTTATTCCGATTGACGGAGGCTTCAGCGCTTTCAGCGGCGTGTAAAGAAGCCGTCATTCTATCGACATTCAACCATCATTCATAATCATTGATTGATGTGAATCAGTTATTGTATAATGACGGCATCGTTATGCGCTTTACTTTTTTAATTTTTGATATTGCTTGATAAAATAGGTTTTTAATATTTAACTTTTAATTGATAGAACGATGGCATTTGAACAGACATGGAGATGGTTCGGTCCTAAAGACCCAATTTCACTAAAAGAAATAAAGCAAACTGGCGCGACCGGGATAGTTACTGCTTTGCACCAGGTACCGGTCGGAGAAGTCTGGCAGGTTGACGATATACAAAAGCGAAAAGATATTATTGAAAGGGAAGGTCTTGCCTGGTCGGTTGTCGAAAGCGTTCCTGTTCACGAAAATATTAAGAAGAGAAAAGATAACTGTAAACAGCTTATAGAAAATTACAAACAGACGCTAATCAATTTAGGTAAGTGCGGTATAGATACGGTCTGCTATAATTTTATGCCTGTCCTGGATTGGTCGCGCACGGACCTGCAGGTTGCATATAAAGACGGATCAATTACAACCCGGTTCGAATCGCATGCGCTTGCAGCCTTTGATATATTTATTTTGAAAAGACCTGGTGCGGAGGAAAGTTATAATGAATACCAGTTACGGAAAGCGAAAAAATATTTCGAAGGGTTGAGCGAAGAACAAAAGAAGATCTTAACAGATTCAATCCTTCTCGGTCTGCCTGGCTCGCTGGAAACATACGCTCTTGATCAGTTCAGGTCTGCATTGAACGAATATAAAGATATAAAGGAGGAAGATCTCCGCGAAAGCCTTGCAGGATTCATAAAGGAAATTGTACCCGCTGCAGAGGAGGCAGGCGTGTTTATGGTAATCCATCCGGATGATCCGCCTTTCTCTCTTCTCGGCTTGCCGAGAGTCGTCGGAAATAAAAATGATTTGCAGCATCTGCTTAACGCTTATGATTCTTTAAATAACGGCTTAACATTATGCACCGGTTCTTTAGGCTCGGGCGCAAATAATAACCCTACGGATATTGCCGGAACCTTTGCCGGCAGAATTAACTTTGTCCATTTAAGAAACGTCAGGAAAACAACCGGCAGCGATTTTATTGAAGAAGATCATCTTAGCGGAGACGTTGACATCTACAGCGTTATGAAAATACTGCTGACTGAGCAGAGCAAACGCATCAATGGAGGACGAAAGGATTGCCGCATGCCTATGCGTCCCGACCACGGTCACCTTATGCTGTCGGATCAATCCGGGAATGATTTTTATCCCGGCTATTCTTTATTAGGAAGGATGCGAGGACTTGCAGAGCTGCGGGGATTGGAGCTGGGAATAAGACTGTCTCTCGGCTTATAGACTTATTTCATCAACTAATAATTTTCTTTATCTTATCATTAGCACCGGACTAAATCCCGGCGCTAATGATTACTATAAAAGCCTAATATATATATCTGCCTTAGCCGTCAACAGAAGATGACTAACTTAATCTTGCCAAATCCACTCTTTTCATTTTAGGCGCAATAATATTTATCAGCGCCCATGCAATTATATAAGCAGAGCCGCAAACAATAAACATTACATAATAGCCTGTATCGATATTGCCGAGTGCTTTAAAATGGTCAAGGATAATTCCGGCAAAAGCCGATATAAGAACACCGCCTACCGCACCTGCCATACCTCCAAGCCCTGTTACCGAAGCAACTGCTTTTTTAGGAAACATATCCGATGTAATAGTGAAAATGTTTGCCGACCACGCCTGGTGAGCAGAAGCAGCAATGCCAATGATTATAATAGCGAACCAGGGACTGTAATGCCCTAAAGCTTGAGCTGAAATAACGGGTACGACCATTAAGGCAAATATCAACATAGCGGTTCTTCGTGACTTATAAACCTCCCATCCCATATTTATAAATTTACCCGACAACCACCCGCCGAATATGCTTCCGAACGTTGTCATAGTATAAACAACGGCAATGGGAAGAGCTACTTTAGTTTTCGTCATGCCGTATTGTTTGTCAAGAAAAGAAGGCAGCCAGAAAAGATAAAACCACCAGACTGGATCGGTAAGAAATTTTCCAACTATAAAAGCCCAGGATTGTCTTATCGCCAAAAGCTTGAGCCAGCTTATTTTCTCCTGTTTATTCTCGTCATCACTAACCTCATCTTTATCACTATGAATATAATCGTATTCAGGCTTCTTTAGTTTCTTATGTTTATTAGGGACTTCATAAATTGCTATCCAAAATATTAACCACAGCAAACCTACGGCACCGGTTAAAATAAATGCCCACCTCCAGCCGTATGCAACCGCAATGAAAGGCACGGTAAGCGGTGCAATTATCGCCCCGACGTTGGTTCCGGAATTAAAAATACCGGTTGCCAATGCTCTTTCTTTTTTAGGGAACCATTCGGCTACGGTTTTAATTGCTGCGGGAAAGTTACCCGCCTCGCTTAGCCCTAAAAATCCTCTGGCAGTCATAAAGCCTATAGTACTGCCGACAAATGCATGACCAATTGAAGCAATGCTCCAAACAGTTAACGACAAAGCATAACCAATCTTAGTTCCAATCTTATCAACCAGCCAGCCCATAAACAACATACCTAAACCGTAACAAACCTGAAATGCTACTACGACTCCTGCATAATCTGTTTCCGTCCAGTGAAAAGCAGGGTCAAGATAATCATCTTTTAAAAGGCTGATTACCTGGCGGTCAAGGTAGTTAACCGTCGTAGCGAAGAACACTAAGGCAAGAATAGTCCATCTATATGAACCGACTTTTGCAATTGCATTGGAAATGCTTGACTCCGTTTGTCCGTTATTCGTTTTGTATTCGCTCATTTCCTTTCCCGTAATAATTAGTTATAGGAAGTAAAAAGTTCCTTGAACTTCTTTACAATTTCTTGATAAATATACTGCCGGTATATTGCTGCACATGGATGCCTGTCACCTTCCCTTCAGCATCTTTTTCAAAGTGTCCTTTTAAAAACATTCCTTTAGCATAAAAATCATTGTCCGAAGCTGCATAAAGAGTTATCCTGGGGCTGCCCGGCTGGGAAACCACGAGATTACCATCTTCAATTTCAATTTTCACAATAAAGTTTGGCGCCATTCCATAGCTGCCGGCATATTGCTTTAGGATATCCGGATCAACTTTAATTGCCGGCTTTTGATATGCAAACTGTAATCCCTTTGTAAATGCGTAAGCCTTCGCTCCGGAATGTCCGGTACTCTCGATAACCTCCATCTTCATCTTCAAATTTTTATAATGCCGGTTTTCAAGAGTCTCTTCGAACTTACGCAATATACTTACGTCTTCATATTGTCCTATGCCCATATACAGTCTTACAGGCATATCGCTATTTTTTTCGGCATATTCTTTCTCAAACTTATAGATTATCCCGTTATCAAAAGTAAGCGCGGGGCTCGTAAGAATATACTTGTCAAATAAATTTGTTTCCGTAAATAAAGTGTAGAGCGTAAAAAGACCGCCGAAAGAAGAGCCTACCAATGCCCTGTCTTTTGTAACCCTGTATTTAGACGCCACATAGGGTATCAGTTCATTCTTTATAAACTGAAGGAACTTCGGCGCATTTCCATAAATCGGCATATTATTAATTTCAGTAGGAGTAAAGTCTCTTGCCCTCAGCGAATCATAGTTTGCATTTGCGCCGCTCCAGGTTATACCAACAACAATCATTGACGGGACGAAACCGTCATAATACTGCGAGCCGTATAATGCTGTCAGCAGGGTGAAATCCCATTGCCCGTCAAGCACATAAAGTACAGGGAAACTCTTGGTCGTATCGCTGTAGTTCTGCGGCAAATTAATATACAGATCGTAATCACGACCGACTATTGCAGAATGAATGGTTCGTAACTGAGTTCCTAAAATTCCAACTTCCGGCAATTTTTTCCCGGAATTATTTTCGCTTTGTGCAGGAACCATAACAGCATAAACAAAGACTAAAAGTAGAGCAAGGGTTGTGAGATTGAGCTTCATATAGCCTCCAATGTTTTATAAGTTTTATTTTGTTGCCTTTATAAATGATTGAATATTTGCCGAACTTACTCCGGGCGGCATGCCGCCGCCGCACGACATTATGATTTTAGATTTATCTTCAAGAGAATTTATCAGGTCATGGACGGCACCCGCTACCTGCACGGGACTTCCGCTCGCCAATACATCCCGCGGCGGTATGTTGCCGATAAGCGTTACTCTATTTTGCGTCAGTCTCTTCAATTCATTCAATGAAACATCGAAGCCCATATTGAACAGGTTAACACCCATCTCCGGGAGGAATGGTGCCGATACCCTGCACGGTGCATCGTTGTGAAGAAACTTAACCGATACATCTTCATTGAATAATTCTTTAAAGTAAGGAAGACCAAAGGTCTTGAATTCATCCTCACCCATAAAGCCTATAATATCGTCGAGCAGAAAGATCCCATCGATGGAAGGGAAAGTCTCCATCTGGAGATGAAGCCAGTCCTTTAAGTAAGCGGTAATTTTTTTTAATAGTGTTTCCGCTTTATCCGGCTGCATCATCATAGTGGTTAAGAACTCTGTCGATCCCATCAAATAGCTTGCTATATTAAGTGGTCCGCGTGCAACTGCAAAGCGGATCCTGTGTCCTGCAGCTTCAATCTCCGGCTGCGCAAGCTTTAACCGGTTAAGCGTAAACGGCAGCAAGCCGTCATTCTTCGGATCGGGCTGCACGAGCGCGTCAATGTCATCTGCTGAATGGATTACTTTATGCGCAAAAGGAAATTCATCCGGCGGGAAAACCGTACGCGCTCCAAAACCGGACGGCTCGGTACACATTCCGAATTCAGACCAGAAGCCGGGCAGGAACATTGCTTCGGGGAAGTCGTTAATTGCTTTAAGATTTGCCTTGAGCCAGAGTTCTTCGCTTGAAAAATAATCTATTATTTTTATTCCATACCAATTCGGAAGCCACGGACTATCGATAATAAACCCGATCGGCATCTGCCCTGTTGAACTGCCGTTAATTACTTTTAATAATGTATCCCACTGTTTGTCCGTCATGCTTGTATTCCTTGTTAATTCAACTAAACATTTAATTTGCTGTGCCGTCTTCTATTCATAGCCAGGAAGTAAGGACGGTACGTGCAATCTTCAGTTCCACATCTATCGCAAATATATTTAATGAACCTGACATCCCTGCCGATGCCTATTATGCCGCTGACAGATTTAACAGGCAGCATAAGTGCGGATTCAGAAAGTGAAATACCGCAAAAGCCTTTCGGCAGTAATGAAAAGAGAAGATGCTGATCTGTTAAAGACCAGTTGCAATAGCCCGGGCTGTACCGGTTGGTTATTTTCAGTTCTTCAACGGATACGGCTATGCCGATCTGGCTGTGAAGAAAATCTGCCGTACTCTCCACCGCGGCAGAAGCAACCGTATCAACAATATAACCGAGCATCGGGTTGCCCTGGATAAATAATTCCCTCGACCATAGTTCCATCGCCGACCCGATTGTACATACAAATACCGCTGCCTTCTCCGACTTTTTTATTTGGCCGGTGATGATCTTATCCATTTTATAAAATGTATTTTCAATATATATCCCGTCGGGTTTGATTTTTGACGGGTCTATATTGAAAATTTTATATCCGCCCCTGGGCAAACATAAAGTTGAAGCCTTTTCAAGTACTTCATCAATCATCTCCATAAAGTAAACAGGAGTTTTACCGGCGGAATAACCGAGTGAAATACCGATTTCGTTTTTGTCTATTACGAGCTTATCAAAGCTGATCTTTATCTCAAAAGCTTCCTGTTCAATCCCGGTTACCTGAAACGAATGGCTCATCATTCAACCCCGATATGGTTTAATATAGTGTTTGCCGAAAGCAAAATAAGAGATGATGCCTTCACCGGATCGGGAACAAAAACTGTTTCTCCTTTACCGGGTCTTGCTGTAATTAATTCAATCATGATTTTAATTTACGCATACGTTATCGAGGAACTTAACGGCTTCCTGCGGATCAGGTGCATACCCGTCGGCATTCATCTGCCGGGCTGCCTTATCGTTTAACGGAGCTCCGCCTACAATAACAACAGTTCCCGGGTATTGAGTCTTTATCTCACTGACCGTTTTTGCCATGTTTGTCATTGTTGTTGTAAGCAACGCACTTAAGCCGACTACGCAGCCGGGGTTTGCTTTTACTGCTTCAAGAAACTTTGAGGATATTACATCGACTCCTAAATCAATTACTTCCCACCCGTTTCCTTCAACAACCATCGAGACAAGGTTCTTGCCGATGTCGTGTAAATCTCCGGCAACAGTACCTATAACAAACTTTCCTTTTGCTTTAACACTTCCCGTTTGGAAGTAAGGCTTAAGATGAGCCATTACTGCGTTCATCGATTTTGCCGACATAAGAAGCTGCGGCACAAATACCTCATTGCGGCTGAATCTTTCTCCAATGCGCTGCATGCCGCTGTTGCAGGCTTGAAGGATCAGGTCAGGTCCTATGCCTTCACTTAAAGCTCTCTGTGCCAATTCATCGGAACCATCCTGCCCGGTCATGTCACCGGGATAAGGCGAAGCCTTGTTAACCTTTCCGCGTTCAATACAAATTCCAATCCGGCTAATAAGCTCGTCATTCATGATTAACCGTTACATTCATTAAAAATTAATACAGCCCGAGGCATTAGAAAATAATTTCTTCTGATCTTCATCCGCATAATAAACATATGCCTGTCTTTGCAAATTCTTGATATAAATTCTACTTCTCATTTTCCAATCTCACGCCGGCTAATTTATGAAAGCTTTCAGGAGGTCCCAGGAAACTAGGTTTAAGCCCACCGCAGTTAACAGTTACCTTTTCAAGGACAACTCCGGGATCTACCATCCAGACTTTAAGAGTATGATATCCTGCCTTCCTGATTGTAAAAGAAGAGGAGCTTTTTCTGACATTGTCAATGACAGACTTTGACCAATCCATACCTGAACCAGCGACATAATTTTCCGGAACCAACGTAACAATGCTTGGTGCCTGGTCATCAAAAGAAATAGCATACTTTAGTCCGCGCCCCGGCATAAAGTTAAGTGTAGGACTGAAAATTCCTTCAACGTCTACTTTGCCGGTATCGGTTAAAAACATTTTATATTCCAGGCACGGTGAATTCTTTCCAGGTACGGCAGCCGGAGCATTAGGCGGACAATCTGCCCGCATGCCGGAAAAAGTATTGCCGTAATCCTGAATATTAATCCAGCGGTAATTACCCGCCTGTATAATCTTAGTGTAATGCTTCGCTTCAATCGATACAAAACCGTCTGCTTCTATGAAACCTTCCAATGCCTTACCCGAAATATCCTCAGGGTTTGATACGTTAACATTTACAACTACTTTCTCGTTTGCTCCTTTAACAGTAAGCGTTCCACTGGAATTTCCCTTCGGTGCTTTATTCCAATCTATGCTGATCCAGAGTTTTGTTTCTTTGTCAACTCTGCCTTTGGGTGAAGATATTTTTATCCATGGTTTATCTGCAATTGCCGAATAGCCAAAGGGAACACTTCCCTTGTTGAATACTTCTATATAATGATTCCTCTCGCCAAATGGGTTGAAACCGGGAAGCGGGAGATTATCTTCCGGACCGGGCAAAGCGATTTCAGAACCTTCGACAGCAACACCCATCAGCGCGGAGTCGGGTACGCTAACTTCGGCAAGATGAATTTCATCAAGATTATTTTTAACAGGTTGATTCCAGCTTCTGTACCCGATGAAAGGCTGGTCCATAAAGTGGTTCCATTTTCCGCCTGCAAAATCGTGATTGAAATAATTCATCAGGCTCGTATCTTTTTTAAACAGACTTCTCGTCTTCTCAGCCATTTCATTAGTGCACGCTCTGCCTTGCTTTGCATACAAAGAATTCATGTCGGCAGAATAATACATGTCGTTTAGAATGTAAGACGCTTCCGTCGGAAACAGAACCAGTTCATAAAAAGCGTTGCGCACGTCTTCGGGTAAGGCTTTATTAATCTTCTGTGCTTCTTCGGTTATGTTTCTATAATCCGATACTACGCGGCTCCATTCATTATAATTAACCAGGCTGTAGGTATCAGGACGAAGAAGCTCAGGTTTGCATCGTCCGTTATAGGTCGTATACCTGGTAAGAATATCCGCAATCTGTTTCGAGTACTTAGCTCCGAATTGCTGCCGCGCCCACATGCGTGTATATTCTTGTAATTTATCGTTCGACCACTTTTTGGTGTTCCATGCAAGGCTCATGAAATATGAAATCGGAAGCTCGTATCCTTTCAGATGCCCGACATTAACTATCCAGATCCTGTCGGCGCCGTACTGTTTTGCAAGAGACATCTGGTCCCATATTTTGGGAAGCGGATCGGTATTAATCCATTGATAGTTTCTCGGACCGCCGTGGTAATCAAAGTGATAATATATACCTGCGCCTCCGCTGCGCTGCCTTTCCGTATAATCAGGTAGGTGACGCAGATCTCCCCAGTTATCGTCCGTCCAAAGGATAGTAATATAATCCGGCACGCTGAATCCGGCATTATAATAATCCAGCACTTCTTTGTAGGGACACCATAGCTGCGGAATTTTTGCAACATCTGGATTTATCTCTTCGCCTAAGATATTCTCCTGCACATTAATAATTTTTCTAAGAAGTGTTGTATCTGCACTTAAGCCGCCGTGTGCCATTGGCGTGTCGTTCTCACCGCGCAGCCCGACAGTAACAATGCTTTCATAATCCCGGTTTCGCTTTATCCCTTTACGCCAGAAGTCAGTCAGAGTATCAGGGTATTTTGCAAAGTTCCAGGGACCGAGAGTTCTCATGTATCTTCTGTCCCATTCTTTCTGTGCACGCAACATCGGTTCCTGGTGAGATGCCCCCATAACTATGCCGTACTCATCGGCGAGCTTTGGATTCAAGCTATCGTCTTCGTTGAATGCATTATTCCACATAGCAGGCCAGAGGTAGTTCGCCTTCAAACGAAGAAGCAGTTCGAACACGTGCTCATAAAACTCATGCCCGTAATTAGCAACACCCCGCGGGATGGGCGGGTTAATGCTCTGCTTTGCATATCCGTATTTAAATATAACCCAATCTGTTAAATCGGGCCATTCATCGTTAAGAAAGATGCCTCTGTATTTTACCGACGGCGATCCTTCTATGTATTTACCCGGAATTACGTAGAGGCTTTTATGATGCTTCGGCGGAACATCCGCCCACCAATACCAGGGTGAGACTCCTATCTTTTCAGACAAATCATAAATACCGTAAATAGTACCGCGCTTGTCGCTTCCGACAATGACCAATGCGCGCTTAACGCCGGGGAACGGGTTATCTACCGTCTGGATGAAAGAATCTTCCCACTTACCTTTAATCGAATTAACATCAATCTTATGTTCATCAATAAGTTTATCAATTAAAGAGCTTTTACCAATCGTTCCTGCAATAATGACTTCTTTTGCAGAAGGGATCTTACCGGTAAATAATTCGGGCTTTATTTTTGTCACACGTTCAACATCAGACTGAAAATCTTTAAAGGCACGCCGAACTCCCCACCAGTCATTTGAGCTTACAAGCAAAGGGGTGGACTTTCCGCCTCCAGATATTATGAAATTATCTTTTCCCTTATTGAAAGAAACATAAGAGTCATAGCTCCGAGCAAAAGAATCCGGGCACAAAGAAATAACAATTAACCCGGCAATTACTATGAACGGCTTTAAGCAATGTAAGAATTCAAAAACATTTTTCTTCTTCTTAAGGATATAATTCATTTTAACACCTGCTTGTTAATGATTCTACCTG
>JBJKRP010000247.1:0-9947 GCA_046704565.1 Ignavibacteriaceae bacterium
GTCGAGATAAATGAAGCATTTGCCGTTGTCTCATTAGCCGTAAACAAGATTTTGGGAAGTGACAATTCTAAAGTTAATGTAAATGGCGGTGCTATTGCATTGGGACATCCAATCGGCGCAAGCGGCGCAAGAATTCTTACGACATTAATATATGAAATGAAGAAACGAAACTCGGTTTATGGTTTGGCTTCGCTTTGTATTGGCGGCGGCGAGGCTTCCGCTTTAATCGTGAAAAATTATTCTTTCAATTAGGAGCTTATTATGGAAATAAAAAAAGTTTCCGTCATCGGCGGAGGAACAATGGGGAACGGGATAGCGCACGTATTTGCATTAAAAGATTTTGAGGTTAACCTGGTGGAAATGAATTCGGAACTGGCAGACAAAGCGGTTTCGACAATTTCAAAAAACCTTGATCGCCAGGTTAAAAAAGAGTCCATAAAAGAAACAGATAAAACAAGAGCCCTCGGAAATATTAAAAAGACAATCGGCGTAAATAACACACCTTCCGACTCTGACTTAATCATAGAAGCTATCTATGAAAATAAGCAGGCTAAAATAGGCTTATTTAAAGAGCTTCATGCGATAGTTAAACAGGATTCTATATTCGCCTCCAACACGTCTTCAATTTCTATTACGGAATTATCTGCGTATACCAGACCAGAACTATTTATAGGAATGCATTTCATGAATCCGGTGCCTGTAATGCAGCTTGTCGAAATAATCCGCGGTTATTCAACGAGTGACCAAACTTTTGAAAAAGTTAAATCCTTATCGCTCAAGCTGGATAAAACTCCTGTTGAAGTCTTTGATTATCCGGGATTTATTTCAAACAGAATCTTAATGCCAATGATAAACGAAGCAGTATTTGCGTTAATGGAAGGTGTGGCATCGGCAGAAGATATCGATACTGTGATGAAATTAGGTATGAACCATCCTATGGGACCTTTAACTTTAGCAGATTTTATTGGGCTGGATGTTTGCCTCGCTATTATGGATGTGCTTTACACGGGTTTTAATGATCCAAAGTACCGTCCTTGTCCGCTGCTTAAGAAAATGGTTGCTGCCAAGAAATTAGGAAGAAAAACGGGAGAAGGTTTCTTCAAGTATCCGAAATAGTGGTTAATAAGTAGAATACACCTCATGTCTCGTCAATAATTATTTTTTATTCTTTGACTTATGCGATTTAGTTGAAAATAAGTCTGCCATCACTTAACATCTTTTTTAACACTAGAGAATTGAACCAGTCAGTCCCGCAGCTAGTCAATTCCTTTTTAAATAGCGGATCTATATTGCCGATCTGCAGCAATGATTCGTCAGACTTTTGTAGCGCATTTCTAATAATGAAATAACTCATAGCGACATTAGTAACGCTGTCTGCTCCGAAAAATATTCCGCAGGCGTTAACAATGTTACACTGTTTTGAAGACTTAAAGACCCTGGAAAGATCAAGAAGAATAACCGCATCGTGAGTTAATGTATTTATATAGTTTGATCTAAACTCAGCAATGTTCTTTTTTATTTTATAAAACTCACTTAAATAGTTTGCAACCTCGGGGTAGGATTTATATTTACTAAGCTTTTTTATTAGATTGCTGCTAACTCCGATATAGCAAGTATCGCCATAAATACTTTTTACCGAATCAAGCAATGCTTTATATTTTTTCCCCTTAACCTGAGCTGAAATACTGAATTGGGAAATCAATAGAAGAAAAAAAACTATATTTCTAAAACAAGTTCGACTAAGCAGGTTCATTGATCAAGCGACTATATTATAATATTTGTGTCCGATAATGTATATTATGTAAACTTATGTACCCTCTACTCTGAAATGCCCTGGTCGAAAATAGCTGAGACAAAAAGCTTTGAATTAAAAGGCTGCAAGTCATCAATACCTTCACCTACGCCTATAAACCTGACCGGAATTTTTAACTTGCTGCAGATTTGAAATATAACTCCGCCTTTTGCAGTGCCGTCCAGTTTTGTAATTACTAATCCTGTAATACTTGAGACTTTAGAAAACTCTTCAACCTGGGATATTGCATTTTGTCCTGTAGTACCATCTAAAACAAGAAAAGTCTCGTTTGGCGCATAAGGTAGGATTTTTTTCATTGTCCTTTTGATTTTTTCAAGCTCATCCATCAGGTTTGCTTTGGTATGAAGTCTTCCCGCAGTATCAATTAAAGCTACATC
Source organism: Ignavibacteriaceae bacterium (assembly GCA_046704565.1). Classification (GTDB taxonomy): domain Bacteria; phylum Bacteroidota; class Ignavibacteria; order Ignavibacteriales; family Ignavibacteriaceae; genus FEN-1297. Next base: position 2,191 of record JBJKRP010000247.1, read on the forward strand.
ACATTTGTTTTTTACAGCATGCTGCAGGGTATCGAAAGCTACAGAGGATGGATCTGAGCCTTTGCTTCCTTGGAGTATTTCAACGCCTGCTCGTTTAGCCCAAATATCCAGTTGCTCATTTGCAGCAGCGCGGAAAGTATCGGCAGCACCTACAACAACTTTATTGCCTGCATTACGCAGGCTATTAGCAAGTTTGCCTATCGTTGTTGTCTTCCCTGCTCCGTTGACCCCAATTATAAGAAAAACATAAGGTCTGATATTATTACTTAAGATGCTAACGTCATCACCATCACTTAAATCTACAATTGATAACAGTTCTTTCTTGACAATTTGAATTATATTAATATTAGAGCGGTCCTTCTCACTTTTCAAATTGCTGCGTAAATTCTGAATTATTTTTTCCGCGGTGTAAAATCCAATATCGGAAGAAATTAATATCTCTTCGATCTCATCAACTGTAACATTATCAATTACCGCTTTACCGGTTACCGCCTCGGTTATTTTATCAAACAGCCTTTCTCGAGTTTTACTTAAACCGGATTTCAGCTTATCAAAATTTATATTATCAAATATTCCCATAGTCTTTCTTTTTTATAAATTCAATTGCCCTGTAAGCATAGCCTATAATTGAAATAATGATCAACACAATACTCAAATTATAAAGTATTTTAAATAAAATATTATTCTTATCTAAATTGATTATGATTAGAAAAATTACAACCCCGATATTGGTAACGGTGATTTTCCCGAGGATATTCGAGGGCAAAATCTTTTTTAGCTTTTGAGCGATAAAAATTCCTCCCGCAAATATTAATAAGTCCCTGCTTAGTATAAGCAGAAGATACAGCGCATTAATCTTCCCGATTAGAAATAATCTTATTATAACAACACCGATTATAACCTTGTCCGCAAGCGGATCAATTATCTTTCCAAACTCAGTAATGTTGTTATTTTTTCTTGCCAGATATCCATCCAGAGCATCAGTTATTGCTGCAACTACGCATACAATTATAATGATAATTCTTATTCTTGGGGAAAAAAAGCCGTCAAATAAAAACCATAGAGGGATTGCCAGCAGCAATCTGATTAAGCTGATAAGATTAGATTTTGTTTTTATTTCATTAAAATTAATCGTCATCTGATAACTGCAAATTTACCTAATTTCACTTCAACTTCCTGATTGGAATCATCAAGCTTTTCGATTCTAAAAATATAAATCCCGCTGGGTATAAAATTACCACTTTCGTCTCTTAAATTATAATCCAACCCGCCGTCGCCGCTTGTTTCCTGAATTTGATTGATCATTTTACCGGATAAATTAAATATGCTGATTTTGACTCTCTTAGGTAAATTTGCAAAAGTGATTTTGCTATCGCCGCTTAAGATTCTCGCAGGGTTTGGATAAACGTATACATCGGATAAATTTTCTGCATAGCTTGTCAGTACAACAAAACTTCCTGCTCCTGAACCAATTTTAACATTGCCGGTTCCTGTAGATGAAACTAAATTTATTATATGCAGTTTATACTCAATTCCAATTGAACCAATTGGTTTTTGTCCGTCAAAATTCAGGTATATAGTTTTTTTATCCTGGTCATTGAACCGGACGCTTGTTATTCTGTTATCGGGCGTTAATATATAATTCGACAAATTAACAGCAGCTACAGAATCTACATCAAGGTTAAAAGTGATCGCGACCTTTTTAGGATTAATTATTTGGAAGCCGGAAATGTAAAAATTGTTTTGCGTAATTGTGCTGCTAACATTAAACCCTATTGTATCTCCGGATGTCGGCGAGCCGTAATAGTCTGTCAGATTACTTATAATAAGAGTATTTCTACCTGAAGGAAATTCTTTTGTAAAGTTTAATAAGTAAGAAAACTGGCTCGCGGCAGAAATGGAATTTGGATACCCGATATTATTTAATTCAAACGAATTCAAATAATCTATTTTATTACTTACTCTATTTGAAAATGTAACTAATAGATTATTCGAAGATACAGCATCGACCGCAATTACCTCTGCAGGGCTATGCGAATATACCTCGACAGTCTGACTTAGATTTGACAACGGATTTAATTTTGAGCTATCATAAGCTTTAACTCCGAAGTAATAGTTTGTCGCTGGAATGACGTTTGTATCGATATAAGTATTACTCGCCGTTGAGTCATATAAGTTAAGATTATTGCCGTTTGTCCCTTTATAAATTACAAATTTATTTCCAATGCCTGCCCAGGTTATCTTTATCCGTGTTGAATCAACGCTGTAGCCGGTTAAGTTATAAGGCGTACTTGCATAGTTCGATGGAGAGAATTCAAAAAACTTTATACCGGAATTTGTTGGAAATGCAATATCAGGAACCCCGTTTTTATTTAAATCTCCTACAAAGACAGAGCCTGAATTAATGTTTTCTTTATAAGAAATTATCTCATTCTGTCCATTAACAGACTTTAAAATATATGAGTAAGGATAATCGAAAACAATAAGTTCATCCCTGCCGTCATTATCAACGTCGGCAAATCTTAAACTTGTTTCAGCTTGATGAAATTGAGAATTAAATTCTGTAGTTGGATCAAGAATGGCTTGATCATAAATTGTATTTATTGAATCGGAGGTTAATCTAAATATAACCAGCCGGTAATATGGAGCTATATCAGTATTCTCAATAGAATGCAGAAGCACCGCTAACTCAGTACTGCCATCGCCCAAATAGCTGCCTGCAGCCAGCAGAGATGAAGAACCCTGAAAGCCGGTGGCGATTACTCTTCCCTTTTGATAGCTGCCGGATCCTAAAATGTAATAACTGAAAATATCTCCGTCTTCATCAACCATCCAGATTTCCTTTTTACTGTTTATATCGCTAATAACAGCATGAGGCGAATCCAAAATATTTTCTCCCGGACCCTTCTGGGTAAAGTTATTAAGCTGTACCGGTGAATTCAAGCTTAAACTATTTTGTATTTTCCAGATAACAAACGAGGTATCGCTATTCAATTCCAATAATTCCGTGGTGCCGTCATTATCTATGTCTTTTGCCATTACGGGCCAGAACTTTCCCGTTGTATCGGCAAATTTCTGTGCAAATTTTTTTGAATTTACCCCATCCTGCTCAAATATATATCCCGCATAAACCAGGTAAGAAAGAATATCCTGCCTGCCGTTATTATTAAAGTCACCAACATCCTTAACAATCTGATTCTGCAGTGAATCATATTTAAGAAAGGTATTGCCGTTTAGCCTATAAAAATATGAAGTTGTCGGATTGGAATCTTCCCTTAATATTACTTCATTCGAATCGTTAGAAGTAAAGCTTACGGGATTTTTATAAATTTCTCCTGCCGGCAAGGTAAACGGCTCTTCAGTTGAATATGAAAGGTTTAAAGGAAAATCGGTTCTAAACTGAAAGTCTTTTCCATTGTTATTGAGAATTGTATCCAGCCCAACCATATTATCAATTTCAAAATATACATTATAGCTTGAGTTCTGCTCGACCAATTTTTGGGGAATGAATCCATAGTGAAGATTAGTTACCATCTCCGTATTCGTGGCAAATCCATCCAGGGTAACAAAATTGTATTGAGCAGCTCCGCTTTTTTTATAAAACATTTTTACTACGCAGGGCTGGTCAGTGTACATTGAGGCAAGTATTGTTGTTCCGTCGCCATAATAAGCCGGTCCGGCAAATTCTAAAGCTACGTCAGCAGACTTCCGTATAATATTAAAATTTAATCTCTCCTCTGTTGTCATTCCGTTATTAAGATTAACTGCAAGCCTTAAGCAATAAACAGTGTCCTTAAATGAAGAGATATCCAGACTAAGTAATTTTTTATTTTCAAACTGATATTGACTATTAGAAATTAAAGTCGTCCATGAATTAGGCGTCAGCCCCGTACCAACGTATAAACTATAGCTTTGAAAATAAGGAGAAAGAATTGTAGCTGTTATTGAAAGAGTATCATATTTGGTTGAAAAATTTTTATAGGGGTAATCAAATTTCATAATTGAAGGCGCTGCAGCACTAACTGCTTTAAACATATTAAGACGCCCTGCGCCGCTGTAAATATCCCATCCTGGCTGTCCAATATCGTCCGCTGTTGTTTTAAGAATTTGTTTTACTTCTTCATTGGTAAAATTACCTATTGAAAGCAGTAACCCGGCGGTTGCGGAAACAAACGGTGCAGATGCGGAAGTACCGCTTACTACCGAATAGCCTCCTCCTAATGAGGTTGTAAGAATATCTGTACCGGGCGCAACCAAATCCAATGTAGAGCCGTAATTGGAAGTAGGATTAACTTCATCATTTTCAGTTGAATTCCCAACGCAAATTACTTCAGAATAGCCGGATGGATAGTGTGGCTCATCAGTTCCTGAATTACCTGAACTGGCAACAAGAACTACTCCTTTGCTATAGGCATATCTTATTACATCTCTGAGCACATAAGAGAATTGAGTATCGCCGAAACTCATATTTATTACTTTGGCACCCATCTTTACAGCATAAAGAATTGCGGCGGCAACGTCATCTTCTTCGCCGTATCCGGAAGGATCAAAAGCGCGAAGATTTAAAATTCTAACTTTTGGCGCAGCGCCTGCAATACCTATTAGGTTATCTGTCTCTGCGGCTATTATACCCGCAATATAAGTCCCGTGTCCGTTATCATCCATTGGGTTGTTGTCCCAGTTCAAATAATCTCCGCTGGTGGAGTCATATGGAAATCCGGATCGATCGGTAAAATCCCAGCCCATGTAATCGTCAATAAATCCGTTTCCGTCATCGTCGATGCCGTTTGATTTTTTATCGTTCCCATTACGGTCCATCCCGGTTTCACCCGGGTTGATATAAATTTTATTTTTCAAATCGGGATGAAGATAGTCCACACCTGTGTCTATCAAGCCGATAATAATTGAATCCGAACCCTCAGTTATATTCCAGGCATCAAACGCCTTAATCTTTTGTAATGCCCATTGTTCGGAAGCAAGGCTGTCATTGGGCATTGAGTCTATCTTATAAATATTAGATTGCTGGACGTAATCAACAGAAGGATCGTTTTTAATTTGATCGATAAAACTCTGTGCGGAACTTTTATCTGCAAAGGTAAGCTTAACAATTCGGGAAAGATTCGAATCATCAGATCCTAAATCCCTGGCAAAATAACTTGCTGAAAAATTGGTCTTGGTCAAGGCTGGTAAGGCAGACCTTCCGAAAAACTGCCTGCTTTGTATCTTTGCTGAGATCGAAGACCGGCTTACATAATTTTTGTATTTGACAAAATAAGTTACCTGCGAAAAAGAAGTAGAAAAAGAAATGATTGGAATTAAAAAAGCAATTGCTGCTTTATAACTCATAGATTTCCTTTTTGAATCCGGCATCTACTACGGTTGGATAATCGCCGGAGAAACAAGCGGTGCAGAAATTGTTTTTCCCAGCTTCAGTAACGGCTTCCAGCATTTCGCCTACAGTTAAATATCTTAAACTGTCAACCCCCAAATATTTTTCAATTTCGGAAACATCTCCGTTCATCTGGCAGGCAATAAGTTCATCTTTACTAGGAAAATCCATACCGTAATAACACGGATGAATAATCGGTGCAGATGAAATCCTCAGATGGATTTCTTTCGGGTTGGCTTCTTTAATTAAATTAACAAGCTGGCGCGAGGTAGTTCCGCGTACAATTGAATCATCTACAACAACAACCGTGCGACCTTCGAGGACACCTTTGACAATGTTGAACTTTATCCGGACGCCCATCTTCCTTTTCTCGGAACCAGGCTGAATAAAAGTCCTTCCGATGTAATGGCTTCGTATTAGTCCGATCTCAGGCTTGGAATTAATGCCCTCTTTTTCAAGTTCAGCTTGATAGCCGAGTGCGATGGTATTTGAGCTGTCAGGCACGCTGATAACAATTACTTTATCACCGTCTTTATCGCTCACAGGATATTTCCTTGCCAGCATTTTCCCCAAACGTCTTCTCATCTTGTCAACATTATGACCGAAAATAAAGCTGTCCGGTCTTGAGAAATAAATGTACTCAAAAATGCAATGCTTCCTTGGAAAGTTCTCTTGAGTAAGTCTAAAGGATTTAATCCCGGATTCATCCACGACTTCTTTATCAATTACCACAATTTCCCCGGGCTCAACTTCTCTGATGAAGCTTGCAGCAATTATATCAAATGCACATGTCTCAGATGCTATCACAAACGAACCGTTTACTTTTCCGATTGACAAGGGACGGAAGCCATAGTTATCCCTTGCACCGATCAACTTATCGTTTGTCAATATGATTAAAGAGAAGGCACCTTCAATACGGTTCAAAGCCTCTTTAATCTGGTCTATTTGATTATCCAATTTACTACGGGCAATAAGATGAAGTATTACTTCGGTATCGCTGGTAGTCTGGAAAATTGCACCTTCGTTTACTAGCTCTTCTCTTAGCTGTTTTGCATTTGTAAGATTACCGTTATGCGCAACTGCCAGATTACCTAAACGGTAATTGACAACAAACGGCTGAATGTTTTTTCTGGACTCAGAAGAGCCGGTAGTCGAATACCTGTTATGACCAATTGCTGCTCTTCCAGTTAAGACTTCTTTTATTATTTTAGGGTTTGCAAATACTTCTGATACCAGCCCTTCCCCTTTGTGTGCATTAAAGATAATATGATTGTTAGTATTAACATCTTGAGTTACAATTCCACTCGCCTCTTGACCGCGATGCTGGAGCGCAAGAAGTCCGTAATATGTATTTATTGCCGCTGATTCATTATCAAAGATTCCGAAAATTCCGCAGTGACATTTTGGTTTATCGCTTAATAATCTGTTCGTGTCCGAATATTCTTCCATCGTTTCCAAATTCATCTAAAAAATTTACTGGCAAAATTAAGAATAAAATTTACGTATTTAAAATATCGTTTATATAGAGAATATAAAAGTCATAAAGCTTATTTCCTGCTTCCCGGTTGCCGGCTATCCTCCAATTTGTCGCACCGGTCATTGTGGAAGCATAAAAAGGGATTTCCGGTGTTATTGGAAGGATCAAGGATGCTTTATTACGTATTAGGACTTAAAGACTTGATACAAAGGCAATTTGAGATTTTTACGCTTTACTTAATGAGCCTTTGACAATTCTTCCAATTTTGAAGCCCATATTTTTTCGGCATCTCTTCCATCCTGCAGCTTCTTATAGGCGCTGTTCATCATTTCTTTACTGCGCATGTCAAGGCTTTCCTTCATCATTTTAAAACCTTCAAGTTGTTTTTCTGCCGCCTTTATATAAAGATCATTGATTTTCTTAACATCGTCTGTTTGAAGCTGAATTGCTTTTAGCTTATCAACGAAATCGCCGTACGTCGTAATTATGAAGCCATCGAGAGCCTCATACATGAAGCCGTCATTAACAAAATTTTTCCCGGAAACTGAATTCCATCTGTCGAGAGCTTTGTCTTCGAGGTCGGTAATATATTTTAATTGGTTGGTGTAATTTTTAATGTCTATTCTTACAGGGTCTGTACAGCCGGCAAAAAGTATTGCCAATAAAAAAACATGAATAGAATATTTCATTTTGTCACCTTTTAATTGTTTAAGAATTAAGTTATTGCAACATGCAATTAAGCTTATATTGTTATCTCGTTTTAAACCGGATAATATACAGGATTAATTTTTATCGTTTATTTCCATATGGAATTTATGCAGAAACCGGTGATAGACGGGCGCAAAAATAATCCCGACAATAATGAGAAAAATAATTCCCGAAAAAAGTGCA
>JBJKRP010000248.1:0-19672 GCA_046704565.1 Ignavibacteriaceae bacterium
AAGGTCAGAGTCGATTTTTATGATAACGAAAGAAATTATCTGGAAAGCGAGCTCCTGGAAAAAGGCGACGTAATAATGCTTGCAGGCGGCGGACACGGATTCGAGATAATTGAAGATGCAGTTATGATTGAGGTAAAGCAAGGTCCGTACTGTGCCGATAAGGATAAAGTCCGGTTTGAGCCGAACATTGAAGTTCTTAAATATAATTTAGCTTAATACGAAAAGTGCAGAGCAAGTCTTTTGAGGAACCAAAAACTATGAAGCCTATCCCGGTAAATACACCCTTACTGTCAGGGCGTGAAAAAGAATTATTAAATCAGTGTATAGAAACCGGATGGATCTCAAGCGAAGGTCCTTTTGTAAAAGAATTCGAGGAAAAGTTTGCCGGCTACGTCGGACGCAAATACGGTGTTGCATGTGCAAACGGTTCAGGTGCGCTCGATATTGCAGTTGCCGCTTTGGAAATAACAGAAGGCGATGAAGTAATAATGCCTGCGTTTACAATTATATCTCCGGCATTCTCGGTTATCAGGGCGGGCGCGAAGCCGGTTTTAATAGATTCCGATCCGGTCACATGGAACATGGATGTAAGCCAGGTTGAATCTAAAATAACGCCGAAGACAAAGGCGATAATTGCAGTCCATATTTACGGGCTTCCTGTTGATATGGACCCGCTGCTCGAATTGTGCAGGAAGCATAATTTATTTTTAATTGAAGATGCCGCCGAGATGCATGGGCAGACTTATAAAAATAAAAGATGCGGAAGCTTCGGCGATATAAGTATTTTCAGCTTCTACCCGAACAAGCATATTACGACGGGCGAGGGCGGGATGGTTGTTACCGATAACCCGGAACTGGCGAAACGCAGCCGTAAGCTTAGGAACCTGTCTTTTGAGCCTGATAAGCCGCGCTATGTTCACTATGAGCTTGGATGGAATTATAGGATGACTAATATGCAGGCTGCCTTAGGTCTTGCTCAATTAGAATGTATAGAACAGCATATTATAAGAAAGCGTGAAATCGGAAAGTTATATAATGCCGGGTTAAAAGATATATCGGGGCTGCAATTACCTAAAGAAAAAACAGATTACGCCGAAAACATCTACTGGGTATACGGAATAGTTCTTCAAGATGGCTTGAAAAAAACTGCAGAGCAAATAATGAAGCAGCTTTCGGAGTTGAAAATAGGAACACGCTCGTTCTTTTACCCTATGCATATGCAGCCGGTATTTACTAAGATGGGATTGTTCAAAGATGAAAAGTATCCGGTAGCAGAGAACCTGGCTGAGAAGGGCTTTTATATTCCGAGCGGCTTGGGGTTACAAAATGACCAGATCAAAGAAGTGTCTGAGATACTGGTAAATATTTTAGGATAAAATTCGAAGTAATAGATTATCTGAACCGGTTATTATGGCTGTAGCGAAACCGCAAATAGTGCAAGAAGAAGTCAATATAAATTACTTAATTTATTACGAGTCTATTTATCAATGCACGCCGTGGATGAATTCAATAAGAATGTTCAATGCAGACAACCGGAAAATAAAAGTTTATCAAAGGAAGTATTTCGACGGTAAGTACAACGAAGAACATAATTCAATAAAGTTTGACATAATCAAGTCCTATAATCCCAAATTTTTGTTCCAATTATTTTATCAGACTGCCAGAGCTTTTAATCTTCTTAAAAGAATTAAGCTAAAGAGAATCAGCACTTTCGGGATTACATTAAACTACTTATACACAACATTTATGTATATTTTAACTGTCTACATAAAGACAAGAAAGTTGAAAACAAAGGAAATTTTTATTGCCGGCGATCCAGTCTCTTTAATCGCAGGTTATCTCTCAACAAGAAATCAAAAGCATGTTTTAGTTTACTGGCCTCTGGAACTTTGGGTTTATAAAGATTTAAAATTATTATATTTTAAATTGTTAAAAAGGATTGAAAGAAAATTAAATAAATATGCCGCCGGTACGCTGGAGTTCGGCGAACAGCGCAGACTGATACTAAGTAAAGAAAATAACATCCCGGTGAAAAACATTTCGGTTATTCCAAATGCACCGGTCGGTGAACCAAGGCTTGAAAGAAATAATTATTTTAACGAATTATTCGGAATACCTTCCGAAATAAAAATTATACTTTATGCCGGCGGATTCGGCTATTTTAACGGGATTCCGCAGTTAATTGATAATTTAAAAAATATGCCCAACGACTTTGCCCTGGTACTACATTCAAAGCTTGAGATGAAGAAGAAGAATCTTGAGGAGTTGCAGGAGAAGTTAAGTCCTTACAGGGCTTATTTAAGCTGCAACCCTTTGCCATTCGATAAAATAAATTTGATATACTCTTCCTGCGATTTGGGTCTAATGCTGATGGGACCGGATAACGGCAATTGGGATACAAATTATATTTATGCCGACTGGTCGCCCGGAAAGCTTTTTAATTACCTTCAGTTCGGAGTACCTTTGATTACGACAAAATTGAAAGGCTACGAAGAGCTGATCGAGGGAAACAGAGTTGGTAAGGTAGTGGACAACATAAATCAGGTTTTCTCAAAAGCCGATGAAATTATAGCTGACGCTGCAAGCTATAGAAATAACTGTCTTAAGTTATTTAATGAGCTAAAATTTGAAAAGTACCATAAGCTGTTTTTTGATGGAATACTTTCTGTGAACTTCAACTAAACTGCAAACGCCATAAGATGATAAAGATTCAGGAATATAAGGAAACAAACTATGAAATAATAGGAGGCTATCTATCTATTATCATCTTACTTTTGTTCTCATCTTTTACCAATACATTTGTCTCAGGTAACATTACGTATAATAATGTTGTCCTGGCAGCGGTGCTTATTGCATATTTAGTCAGATACAGGTCAATACCTTTAATATATTTTAAAATAATCCTGGTTTTTATTGCCTACAACGTAATTCATTATTTAATATATCTTGATGTACACCCGCTGTTTTTCATACGGTACTTCTTCTATATATCCTTAGCGTTTTTTACTATTAGATTTAACTTCGGTAATTTTTTCGAGAGGCTGGAAAAGGTTATTTATTATGGCGCTTTAATTAGCCTGCCGTTATTTGCTTTTCAAACTTTATTCTTCGGACAGTTCTATACGGCAATCTCGTCGCTGCAGCATCTAATGGGCATAACATCTATTGCGAGACATGACGGCGCATATTATGCAAACACGTTTTTTTATACAATAAATACAAGCGGCGAGGCGAGGAACTGCGGCTTCATGTTTGAGCCTGGGGCATTCGGCTCGATCCTGTCCATAGCTGTCGGATTAAACCTTGTACACACAAACTTCAATTTTAGAAATAAAAGGTTTGTAGTTCTATTATTAGCTTTGGCAACGACATTTTCAACAACTGCTTTCCTTGCAGTTGTCAGCCTTATTTTATTTTATATAGTAAATAGAAAATTAAAAAAGGCAATGCTGTTAATACCCGCCGGGGCTGTTGTCATCTTAATTTTATTTCAATTGCCGTTCATGTCCCATAAGATAAATAAATTGTCTTCCAATCCGGGCAAGCAGTTTAATACTACCATACAAATGGCTAATAATACCGACAGGCTGCAATCTCTTGGAAGGTTTGCAGGGCTGATGCTAAACTTTAAAGATTTTGAAAAGGCTCCAGTGTTCGGTCTCGGTGGACATGATGTTTTAAGAGAGAGTGAAATCCATCATTGGAACGTAAGCAGCGTAAACGGGTTGGGAGATTATCTTTCAACCTTTGGAATTATCGGGTTTTTATTATTGATATTTAACCTGAGCAGGACCTTTTCCGGCGTAACTGAAAACTACAATATCAGAGGACATTACTTTTTAGTTATAGTAGTTTTGATTGCTGCTTTCTCTTTTATATTGCTGCCTACTCCTTTGTTTTTTGCGTTCCAAATATTTTATCTGTCGCGCGCAAGAATAATTTCTGAATCTCAACTGGAAATGATTAATAACAGATTAAGTTACTCTTACTTTTAAGGCAGCGGGTTAAAAGGTAAGTAATATACAGTATGAAAGTCTTAATAATCTCAATCATACCGGAACATTTGGACAACATTACAGGAGGCGTTGAAGCTGTTACCGCTAACCTGCTTCACGGATTTTCAGGCATAGATGCAGAATTTAATGTAATTTCTTTTAGGTTAGAAGTAAAAAAGCCGGGCGTGGTTGAGTTTTCGCCTAACATAAAAATTTTTTATTACCCTTTCCGTTATACCAGGTCAATTAAGCTGTTCCTGTTTCTTTTTGCTTCTCGTATTATTAAAAGACAGGCTGAAATGTGGATACCGGATATCATCCATTTGCAGGGCAACGGCTCTTCTCTTTTACAGCTTGTTAGACTAAAGAATAAAAATGTTGTCATTACTCCTCACGCAGACCAAAAAGCCGAATACAAGAATTTAGCCGGATTAAAGAAGCGGATAAAACAGAAAATATCGATTCTTATTGATCATCTTGTCCTAACAAGATTTAATAATTTTATATTTATTTCCGAATATTTGAGAAAGTCTCTTTACGATAACAATATGCTGAAGGAAGTAAAATTCCGGGAAGTAATATATAATCCGGTCAACCCGGATTTTTTCAAAGTGAAAGACAATGAGCTGAAGAACCGTCTGAATATTTTATATGTCGGTCAAATTTCGAAAAGAAAAGGATTAATTGATTTAATACAAGCATTAGGAGAATTAAAGAAGAAGGGCATAACATATACTCTGAGTGTGGCGGGCGATTTCAGCGATAACATATATAAAAAATTAATATCATCCGCCGTAAAGGATTATGAGCTCGATAACCAGGTTAAATTTTATGGATGGCTTACACAAAAACAGATAGTAAAGATAATGGAAGACAGCGGGATATTTGTTTTACCTTCCAACCAGGAATCACTCCCGGTTTCAATAATAGAATCAATGAGCAGCGGAAGGCTTGTGGTTGCAACTGAAGTAGGCGGAATACCTGAAATAATACGGAACGATGAAACAGGCTGCCTTTATAAAAAAAATGATGTCGGACAGCTTGTAAAAATATTAGAAGATATCTATTATAAACCCGATAAATTTGAATTAATATCCCGTAATGCCAGAAAATATGCGGAAGACAACTTTTCTTCTTTAAAAGTAGCAAAGAAAACAAAAAATTTCTATTCAGATATTATAAATCACTATGCCTGATAAAGTTGCAAAGATTACATTAGTCGGTGATATTTTCCCTTCCAATCTGGTCTATACAAGAAAGTTTGGAAACGGAAGTCTTTTTTTAAACGGCATTGATAACAACTGGGCTGAGCGGACGAAAGATTTATTTGCTGATTCGGAAATTGTTTTTGGGAACCTTGAAGCGCCATTAATTAAAGACGAAGAATATGTAAATAACTCAAGCTTTGCAGGCAGCGGAAAATTTGGAGCGGTATTAAAAAGCCTGGGATTTGATGTAGTCTCAATAGCGAATAATCATATCCTGGAACAAGGGCAGGAAGGATTTTTTAATACACAAAGTGCATTACAGGATGCGAAGGTAAATTATGTAGGTGTTTTCAATGACGGCAAATCAAATATAGTTGTCTTAGAAAAAGGCGGCTTGAAATTCGGTTTTGCAGGATTTAATGCGATCAAGGATATTGCCAACCCAAACCTGCATGCCGACCTGACTTTAGAAAATGTTATCCGCACATTAGACGAGATGAATGCACTTGGACTTGATTACAAGCTCGTGAGCTTCCATTGGGGCAATGAATACATAAACATTCCGTCTTATGAGCAGATTAGTCTTGCACATTCTGTAATAGGTTACGGAGCTGATGTAATAATCGGTCATCACCCTCATGTTATCCAGCCAATAGAGCGCTACAAGAAAGGCATTATAATATACAGTCTTGGAAATTTTATCTTTGATAATCCCTTTTCAAAACAGTTTAAGCTTGGAATGATGATAGAGCTATTTTGCAGTAAAGAAAAAAAGATTGATTATAAAGCTTTTGAGGTAAAGTTAAACGGGGAGAAAATTAATTCCGTATCCAGTTCATTAAATCTTCAGGAAAAGCTGAACAAATATGAATCCCAAATGCATAATTTGATTTGTACTTCAAAAGACGATTACATAAAGTATTATAAGAGTAAGCTAAGACGGAACCACCAGTATCAGAGATTATTGATGAAGATACATCTCCTTAGGATGATTCTTCTTTCAAACAACCGGAAGCAATTGATTAATAACGTTTTTGACCGCGTCTCCGGGAAAGGTTGATATCTTACATTATTATGAAAATTCTATTAGTCGCAAAGTTAGCCAATAATTCCCTTAACAGCATTCTGAGACCTTTATTAGAACAAAAGGACATCGAGCATGTCTATGTTCTTAGAGATGCACCCGGTACGATTGAAAACGATAAGGTAACTTACATAACAGGTGCTGCCGACGGAACTAACAAAAGCTTAAAGCAGATCAATAAAATAAAAACAGGTATACGGATTTGTAAAAAGCATAACATAGATTTTGTATTAGGCGTATTGATTTATCCTCACGGCTACATAGGAAGGCTTATCAGCATGTTTACAAGTCTGCCTTATATTCATATAACTGTAGCAGGGCATCGTGAATACTGGGTAAAAGGCAGGCTGGTGGAGAAGATTAACTTATTACTATTTAAAGGCTCAAGTGTAATTACAGTAACCGGTAAAAAGACCTATGACTACCTGGTTGAAAAAGGATTTAGCGCCGGCAGGATTGTAATCCTTCCGAATGTTATTAATATGGAAAGGTATAGAGATTATAACACTGAAAGGAAGTACGATATAATCTCTCTTTCAAGGATAGACAAAAACAAAAATATTCCGTTGTTGTTGAAAGCCCTGCACAGGCTAAACAAATCGATAGAGGTTAATGCGATAATAGCAGGCGATGGTCCTGAGCTAAATAATGTTAAAGAAGAAGCCAGGGCATTAGGAATTGAACAGAATATAAAATTTGCCGGATGGATAAACGAGGATGGTAAGAATGATATTTATAACAGTGCCAAAGTATTTGTACTTTGTTCCAAGGGAGAAGGATTTCCACTGGCTTTATTGGAAGCCATGGCTTGCGGCTGCGTGCCTGTAGTTTCAGATGTGGGAGATATAGCCGATGCCGTTAAAGATGACTATAACGGCTATGTCTACGGGAATTTTAACAATGAAGATGAACTGACAACAATTCTTGAATCACTGATTAAAGTGCCCGATAAAATTACAAAGCTTTCGTCTAAAGCTAAAGAAATAAAGAAAGATTATTCATTAGAACGAGTAAACGAGATCTGGAACAGCATCTTTCAAATTGCAGGTAATCAAATAAATTGATTTTATGACCGGGAAAAATTTTTTATTAGAAAAAATAGTGCTGCCTCTGAGCGACTTTTCAGGAAGGTATTCTATTTCCAAAGAGCTTCATATGTCTTTGGATAGCCAATGGTGGACGCGCGAACAAATCGATGAATATCAAAACCGGAAGCTGCGGGATTTAGTTAAGCATGCTTATGATAACGTTCCTTATTACAACGAATTGTTCAAGAAAATAAATCTGACGCCCGGTGATATAAAAACCAAAGACGACTTATATAAAATTCCCTTGTTGACTAAAGAAGATTTCCGCCGAAATTTCCCGGATAAGATGGTTGCCAAAAACATACCTTCATCTCAGAGAATAATGAATTCATCAAGCGGATCCACCGGCAAACCGTTAAAATTTTTTGAAACAAGAAAATCATACTCTATACAAATGGCGGCGGGGATAAGGGCATGGTACTGGATGAATTATCTTTTAGGAGATAAATATATTAAAATATCCAAGCATCCGAGACATTCAATATTTAAGAAGGCTCAGGATTTATTGAATAACTGCACCTACATATCTTTTGATAACCTGAGCGATAAAAAATTTTTAGAGCTAATAAGCCGGATAGAAAATATTAACCCGAAGATCATTCGATGCTATCCCGCGCCGTTATACTTTATGGCTAATTTAATAGAGAAGCAGGGCGGAGCGAAATTAAGTAATCTTAAAGCAATAAATACTACTGCCAGCACTCTTTATCCTTATATGAGAGAGAAAATTCAGAAAGTATTCAATACCAAAGTTTACGATTCATACAGTTGTGAAGGCGGATCCGTCTTTTCGCAATGCGAGAATTTAGAGAATTATCATCCCTCGGAAGAATACGCTATCTCCGAATTTATAGAAGACAGCTTTTCATTAAGCGACCCGGAAAAGCCGAAGAGACATATTACGACACATCTGTTTAATTATGCCAACCCGTTTATTCGCTATGATTCCCAGGATTACGTTGTTTTAGGCGAAGAAAAAAAATGCGGCTGCGGAAGAAATTATATTAATGTATCTAAAATTAAAGGAAGAGATAACGCTATATTATTATTGCCTAATGGCGACTACCTGCTGGAAGTAAATTTCTTCCCTTTTTTTAATGATTCGGTTTCTGTTGATCAGTTCCAGGTAATACAGGAAAAAAGAGATTTAATCCGGATGAAGCTTGTCGTAAATAGTTCTTTTGATGATAAGGCTTTGAAAGAGACAAATAATTACTGGAGTGACTTTTTCGGCAGCTCGGTAAAATTCGAATTGGAAATAGGCGATAATATAGAATTAACACCTTCGGGAAAGCACCGGTTTCTAATAAGAAACCCGGAGATTAAAATTTCTTAATGCTGCGTGATCGGATTTCTATATATAAATTTCAATTTCTAATTGTTTTGAAATTAAAAATTATTTCTTTTATAATTTAATTATTCTATTTTTATGATAGCAATTAATGAACCGGCGTTATGCCAAGAAAAAAGTGAAGCTATAGAAAAACAACTAAAAGACAATATAATCATAGTCGATTACGGGATGGGAAACCTGCGGTCGATCTCCAATAAATTTAGGAAGCTAAATCTTGATGTGAAGATTTCATCAGACCTTTCTGAAATTAGGTCTGCCGATAAACTGATCCTTCCCGGCGTAGGGCATTTTAAAACGGGCATGACTAAGCTGAACGATACGGGGCTGGTTGATCTTCTTGATACTATGGTGCTGAAAGATAAAATTCCGGTGCTTGGAATTTGTTTGGGGCTTCAATTATTTACCAGATATAGTGAAGAGGGCAACGTAGCGGGATTGGGATGGATTGATGCAGAGACGGTCAGATTTACAGTGTCCGACAAGACGAAATATAAAGTCCCCCATATGGGATGGAACTCGGTTGAGATCGTAAATAATAATGAGCTCGATAAGGATTTGGTAAACGGGGAATTGTTTTACTTTGTTCACAGCTATCATGTAAAATGCAATGATCAGGACGCTGTCTGGATGAAGACTTCATATGATTATGAGTTCGTGTCGGCATTAAGAAAAGAAAATATTTATGGTACTCAATTCCATCCTGAGAAAAGCCATGAAGCCGGACTTCAAATTATAAAGAGATTTGCCGAATTATAATTATGTTCCGACCAAGAGTTATACCGGTATTACTATTAAAGAATTTAGGGCTTACGAAATCCGTAAAGTTCGGCAATTACAGGTATGTTGGAGATCCGATTAATGCAGTCAAGATATTCAACGATAAAAAAGCCGATGAGCTAATCTTTCTTGATATTACGGCATCTGCCGAGAAAAGATGTATTTCGAACGAGTTTGTTTATAAAGTAGGCGACGAAGCTAATATGCCTTTTGCCGTAGGCGGCGGCATACGTTCTATAAAGGACATCAGGAACATGCTGTCAATGGGAGTCGAAAAGGTAGTGTTAAACACAGTCAGCTTTGAAAATCCCGACTTTGTAAAAGAAGCGGTCAACGTCTTCGGCTCTTCGACAATTGTAGTTTGCATGGATGTAAAAAAAACAATGTTCGGCAAAGAAAAAATTTGTGTTTACGGTGGCAAGAAAACCATATCGAAAGACCCTCTTGAAGCTGCGCAGGAATTTGAGGAGTTCGGCGCCGGCGAGTTGATAATCCAGTCGGTTGATAAAGACGGCTCATACGAAGGTTATGATCTGGATTTAATCGGCAGAATATCAAAGGCAGTTACAATTCCGGTTGTTGCGCTCGGAGGCGCCGGGAGCTTAAATGATTTTAAGAAGGCAGTCGAAGTTGGTAAATGCTCGGCGGTAGGTGCAGGAAGTCTATTCGTTTATCATGGACCGAGAAGAGCCGTACTAATCAATTATCCTTCCCAGGAAGAGCTTAAAAATCTTTTTTATTCTTAAGGCACTGATATTAAGTTTACAGTAGTTTAGATAAATTAGTTTTAGAATTTTTTGAATTCGGAAATCGAGATTATAAAATAGTCGTTCAACAAAAATTGTAGTTATAAAAGGAAAGAAATGGAACAAAAAAAAGTTCAAACGTGCACCAGATGTATTTTAGACTCTACTGTTGCAGATATATGGTTCGATGAAAAGGGGGTCTGCAAATACTGTTATATTCATGACGAGATGGAAAAATTATTCCCCGAAGGTGAAGAAAGCAGGAAAAAGCTGCTGGCGATTGTTGAACAGATAAAAAAGGAAGGCAAGGGAAAAAAGTACGACTGCATAGCAGGCTTAAGCGGAGGAAGAGACAGTACGTTTGTGCTTTACAAAGCTGTAGAATTGGGGCTGCGACCGCTCGCAGTTCACTTTGACTACGGATGGAACTCAGATATTTCGGTGAGCAATATTAAAAATGCCTGTGAGAAACTGAACGTTGATCTGCATACGATAGTTGCCGATTGGGAGGAGTTTAAGGATCTGCAGGTAGCCTTTTTAAAATCCGGAACTCCGGACGCAGATATACCGGCTGATTATGCTATTTATTCAATTCTATACAATACCGCCTATAAGGAAGGTATAAAATATATTTAAAACGGACATTCCTTTCGTACGGAAGGAACTTCGCCGATAAGCTGGACCTACATGGATTCCAGGTACTTAAAAGCCGTTCACAAAAAATTCGGGAAGATGAAAAAGATAAAGAGCTTTTCAATAATGTCGCTTTCAAAATTGATTTATTATATGTTTATCAAGAGAATAAGGGAGATACGCGTAATTGAATATGTTGAGTATGTAAAAGATAACGTTGATGTCCTGCTGTCGGAGAAACTTAATTGGAAGTATTACGGAGGACACCACCATGAAAATAATTATACAAAGTTTTTCCAGTCTTTTTATCTACCGCAGCACTTCGGTTTTGATAAGAGAAAGACTGAATTATCTGCCTTGATAAGATCTAAACAGATAAGCAGGGAAGCAGCCCTAAAAGAAATACAGGAGAATGAATATCCTTACGATAAAAAGGTTGTTGATTACGTAATAAATAAGCTCGGCTTAACGGATGAAGATTTTAAAAAGATTATGGACGCGGCTCCTAAATCCTTTAATGATTATCCTACATATCTTCCCCTGATCAGGGCTTTGAAATTTCCAATAAAGATTGCTGTTAAGCTTCACATCATCCCGCATATCCTTTATCTTAAATATGCAAAGTGAAAGTTCAACAGTTAGTTGAAGATTTTATTATTTCTTTTCATCTAAGATTATTTAGATAAGCTGAGCAGCATTTATCAATTAAAATCTAAACAAATTATGAATATTAGAGTAATAGAAGATATAAGTACAATCGAAAGGGACTCTTTCAATTGCTTCCAGGAAGAACATCCGAACGGCAATTTCTTCCAGTCTCTTGAAGCTTTCACATATTTTGCTTCTATTGATGGATACAAGCCGGTAATAATACTTGCAACTGAAGCGGGTGAGATTGTCGGCAGCCTCTTAGCAATAATCATGAAAGAAAAGAGTAAAGTAAAAGGCTACCTTTCCCGCAGATGCATTATTTACAGCGGACCAATAATAAAAAACGATGACGCCGAAATTACTAAACAGGTATTGCGGTATTTTGATAAGGCAATCGGGAAAAAAGTAATCTATGCAGAATTCAGGGCATTCTTTGACATGGAGTCATATAAAGAAGAATTCGGTAACTCTGGATATAATTTTGAAGAGCACCTGAATTTTATTGTACCGATCTCTTCCGAAGAGGATAACAAGAGGCTGCTTAACGCAAGCAAAAGACGGCAGCTAAGTTTAAGTTTGAAGAATGGCGCGGAAATTATTGAGCCGAGAAACTTGTCTGATATTGAATCGTTCTATTCAATTCTAAAAGAGCTATACCAGAATAAAGTAAAAAAGCCAATCCCCGGTTTTGATTTTTTTGAAAAGTTCTACAACAATAAGGAATTGGGAAGTTTCTTTCTGATCAAATACGAAGATAAAATTATCGGCGGTATAATGTGTCCGGTTGATAAAAATAAAATTTATGAGTGGTTCATCTGCGGACTTGACGGTCAATTTAAAAATATCTATCCAAGTGTTATGGCAACCTGGGCTCCGATTGAATTCGCTGCAAATAACGGGATAAAATATTTTGATTTCCTCGGCGCCGGAAAACCTGATACGGATTATGGCGTAAGAGAGTTTAAATCAAAATTCGGCGGCGAGCTTGTTAACTACGGCAGGTTTGTAAAAATCTACAATAAGCAGTTATACAGCCTTGGTAAATTAGGCTTGGAAATAATCGGAAAGATTCGCAAGTGAAAATACACCTGGATATAGGTCACCCTGCTCACGTTCATTATTTCCGTAATTTTATAAAAATCATGACGGGGAAGGGGCATTCATTTTCAATTACTGCCAGAGACAAAGAAGTTACATTTAATTTGCTGGATAAGTATAATATTCCTTATACTCCCAGGGGAAAAGGTAAAACAGGTCTAATAGGAAAAATATTATATATATTCCAGGGAGATTGGATCCTGATAAAATCAGCTCTTAAGTTTAAGCCCGATTTGTTTTTGAGCTTCGGTTCAACTTACGCAGCTCATGCCGCATTCCTTTTAAGAAAGCCGCACATCACTTTCGATGATACCGAACATGCCGTGTTAGAGCATTTGATGTGCTTCCCATTTACATCGACAATTCTTACTCCTAAATCATACATTAAAAATTTAGGTAAAAAACAAATTAGATTTTCCGGCTTCATCGAACTTTGCTCACTGCATCCCAAGTATTTTAAACCGGATAGCTCTGTTAGAGAGACTATGAAACTGCAGCCCGGTGATAAATTTGTCTTGTTGAGGTTTATATCGTGGCAGGCAAGCCACGACTTTGGCGTTAAAGGAATTGATATGACGACCAAGTTGACTCTTATTCAAGAGCTCAGTAAAGAATATAAAGTCTTTATATCTTCCGAGGCAGAGCTGCCGGATCAATTAAAGAAATATAAGCTTCCTGTTCCGCCGGAAAAGATTCACACTGTTTTGAAGCTTGCTGATTTATATATTGGTGAAGGCGCTACAATGGCTTCCGAATGTGCAGTACTTGGGACTCCTGCAATTTACGTAAACGAGTTAGACGCAGGCACCTTAAGAGAACAAGCTGATTATGGACTGCTTTTAAACCTAAGAAATTCGCATACCCTGATTGAGACTGTAAAAGAATTGGTAAAAAGAAAAAACCTTAAAGAAGAATGGCAGGAACGTATGAAGAAAATGCTTGCGGAGAAGATTGACATGACAGCCTTTATGGTATGGTTTGTAGAGAATTATCCCGGCAGCTTTAAAACCATGTTGTTGAATCCTGACTATCAATATAATTTTTTGCAGCGGGAAGCAGGCTGAATAAACTTTTTTTAGGTGAGGCACTCCCACATCCGGATATAGTGTTTGTTGATATGTTAAGCACTGGAATTTAAATTAGCAAAAGTATCTATGAGAATTTTGATCGATATTGGTCATCCTGCGCATGTGCATTATTTCAGAAATTTTATAAGCATTATGAAGAAGAAGGGGCATGTCTTTTGCATTGTTGCCAGAGATAGAGAATGTATCCATTCATTATTAAATTATTATAATATTGATTATGTAAGCAGGGGTAATGGCAACGCCGGATTGATCGGCAGGTTTCTGTATTTATTCAAAGCGGTTTATTTTATATATAGACAAGCAAGTCAATTCAAGCCGGATATTTTCCTAAGCTTCGGTTCAGTATACGCCGCTCATGCATCAAGGCTCTTAGGCAAACCACACATTGCCTTTGACGATACCGAACACTCGAACCTGGAACGTATGATGTATAAGCCGTTCACAGATGTAATCCTGACACCGAACAGCTTTTATAAAAAGCTTGGGGCAAAGCAAATCTATTTTGACGGATATATGGAGTTGTGCTATTTAAATCCAAAATATTTTAAACAGGAAAAAACAGGCAGAGAACTTTTGAATTTTCGTAACGATGAAAAATATATCGTCATTAGATTTATTTCATGGGCTGCGAATCATGATAGAGGTCAAACCGGACTGAAGCCAGAGGCTAAATATGAACTAATAAATTTGCTTAAAGATAAATATAAGATAGTAATATCGTCTGAGGCTAAGCTGCCGGATAATCTGGAAGATTATAATTTAAAAACTCATCCAGCAGAATTCCACAGCGTTCTGGCTGATGCTGAGCTTTATATTGGTGAAGGAGCCACGACGGCATCAGAATGCTCTATACTTGGCATACCGAATGTTTACGTCAGTTCGCTTTCGGTTGGATATTTAATCGAACAACGTGAAAAATATAATATTTCTTATTATCTTAAGGATGATGTAAATGTCATCAATCAAGTCTCCGGGTTGCTTTCAGAGCCGGGCTTTGAAACTGAATTTAAAACTAAGAAAGAAAAGATATTGAAGGATAAAATAGATGTAACAGCGTTTATGGTCTGGTTTATAGAAAACTATCCGCAAAGTAAAACTATCATGAAAGAGGAACCTCAATTTCAATATAACTTTAAATGAATTATGGACTTTACTTTAGGCTTATATAGAAAGCTTTTGGAAACTTTAATCTCAAAGCGCTATTCTTTTTTCCCGCTCAGCGATTACATTAGTTCAAAAGAGGAAGCGGATAATAATTCAATTATTATCCTGCGGCACGACGTAGACCGTCTTCCGCAAAATTCTTTAAGAACGGCTGTAATTGAAAACTCACTCGGCATTAGAGGTACATATTACTTTAGAATTGTGCCGGAAAGTTTTAATGAAAAAATCATAAAAGAAATTTCTGCGCTCGGGCATAAAATCGGGTATCATTATGAAGATGTTGATTTAGCCAATAGAGAATTTAAATTATCCGGCTCGCACCAGGGGCAAGACTCGTCTGCGGCAGCAAAACCGGAAATCAGTGAAGAGCAGTTGATCGATTTATCCTATAAAAGCTTTCGTAAAAATCTTGATAAGCTGAAAAGTATAGCTAATGTAAAAACTATCTGTATGCACGGCAGTCCTCTTTCAAAGTTCGATAATAAAATTATCTGGAAGAAATACGACTATAAAAATTTAGGAATAATGGCGGAGCCGTACCTGGATCTGAATTGGAGCGAGTTCGGATACCTGACCGATACGGGCAGAAGATGGAACGGGGAAAATGTAAGCGTGCGGGATAAAGTAAACTCAAAAGGTAATTTCAACTTTAAGTCGACTTTCGACATCATTAATGGGATAAATATGCTTCCTTCCAAATTAATGATTACAGTTCATCCGCAGCGTTGGAATGACAACATTCTTAAATGGTCAAATGAATTATTCATGCAGAGCATTAAGAATGTAATAAAGAAGTATTTCTTTGTTAAGTGAAAGACTGTAAGCGGGGGAATTCAGTACTGCATAATTAAAAAACTTTCCCCTTCATAAGTCCTGTCGTCTCAATAAATTACAAATCTAAAGCAAAATCTAACTATGAGAATACGACTATTAATTCGTCGATAAAAAAGACGCTTCGTCGATTTTATTTGCCTTTAAACCGTGTCGATAAATGGCATAATATTTAAGGATATATAGCCGGACATGAAAAGATTCACGGTATAAAAGAAGATATATTCTCAATTTATTTGGTGCTTTAATTACTTATGATTTCAAAAATTATTAAAAACTATACTTTATATTCGGCTGCCTTTTTCGTTACTTTATATTTCTACGAAGGAGGAATATCCCAGGCGGGGGGTTATGGTTTTTACTACGCCGCCTTCATGATCTCCTGGGCAGTTTCAGTTATACTTACAAGAAAGTTTAAGAACAGGGACGACTATCCGGTTATAAGCAAGCTTTACACATATACAATTTCTTTTTTCTTAATGCTCGGCATATTGACTCTTCTAATATTCCAATTCAATCTGACCGGAGTTTCCCGCTTTGTCATTCTGAACTCTTTAATAGTATCCTTCCTGATTGAGATTTACAGTTTGATCAGGAAAAACAAAAGCAGCGCTAATTTGAAAAGGGTGGAGCTGCGTTATAGTCCAAGAGCATTTACGTTTGAAATTATATTGTTTGGAATTGTTAACCTTTTTATCATACACAAATTAAAAGGCAATTTATCATTCAACATTGAAAACTTAACGCTGTTCATAAGCTTGTATATAAGCTGGTTTATAGGCTCGTTCCTGGGTTATCAGTTTCATCCCTCGTTCAGGAGAAAAGACTACTGGGCTTTTAAGTGGCGCTACATAAAGTCATATATCATTATCCTGGCGCTATCATCATTCATATCCTTCATGCTCCGGCTGGAAGCGAAGGAAGTAATTACTATAGTTTACGGAATAATTTTTTATTCGGCATTATCGTTCTTTAGTACTTCAATTGCCTACTACATATTAAAGCACAGGGTAGTAACCCTGTCAGTTGCCAGTTTCCCTGTTAAGGGCATATTCGGGGATATTCTGCTAAACGAAGACTATACCGACATAGGCTCCAATTACCGTTCTGCAAATGATAAGAAAAGCTCAGGCAACCCGGAATCAAAGTTCAGGAATTTTTCGCTGCAGAGATACCCGGAAGTTTATGATTTTTTGGATAAGAGTCTCGACCTTCACTCCTTTGACTATAATTCCTCTTTAATAATTAAGTCAGATAATATTTCCAATATAGATTTCCTGCCGGACGGGAACCTCAAATTCTTATTGAACCTGGAGAAGGTTAATCATATCCAGCATACTAACGAATACCTTGCGGAGGTAAATAACAAATTAGCCTTAGGCGGTATTTATACTGGTCATTTCGAAACCAGCTATTTAAGGCATCAATCTTTTCTTAAAAAGTATCCCTACTATTTCGGACAGCTATTTTATTTTATCGATTTTATATTGAACAGAGTCATTTCAAAATTAAACTTGACCAAAAGATTTTATTCCTGGGTTACCAAAGGAGCTCATAGAGTGCTTCCGCTTGCAGAAGGCTTGGGAAGATTATACTTCAGCGGGTTCGAAGTTATGAACCTGAAAATTATTGACGGAACAATGTATTTTATCGTCAAGAAAATTAAAGAGCCTGTAAGAGAAATAGTCCCTTCAACCGGACTTATTTTTAAGATGAAAAGACTTGGCAAAGACGGCAGGCAGATATTCGTCTATAAATTTAGAACCATGCACGCCTATTCGGAATACCTTCAGGACTTTATTTATAAGAAATTTGATCTGCAGGAAGGCGGCAAGTTTAAGAATGATTTCCGGATTACTTTTTGGGGAAGTATTCTAAGAAAGCTGTGGATCGATGAGTTGCCAATGATCTACAATTTGTTGAAAGGCGATCTTAAGCTTGTAGGACCCCGACCGCTTAGCCAGCATTACTTTAATTTATACAGCGAAGAATTAAAGAAGAAAAGACTACAATGCAAGCCGGGGCTAATTCCTCCTTTCTACGCCGATAATCCAAAGACTTTAGACGAGATTATGAAATCAGAACAAAAGTATCTGGTATCATACAGCAAAGATTATTTTATTACGGATGTAAAATACTTTTTCCATTGCTTCCATAACATATTATTCAACGGAGCCAGAAGCAATTAGATGATAATCTGTAATCTACTTATCAAGCAAATTGTCAACAGCGTGCTCTTTAAAAGAGAATTGTTGATTATATCTTACCTTTAACAATGCCTGGAGTAATTAAATGGGATATGTTTACATTAAAAATCAACCGGCAGTACTCAAGCTATTAATTAATAAAACTGATAATACAATATTACAGTTGTTAAGATATGTCTTTGTAGGCGGAGTATCATTTGTATTTGATTTTGGAGTATTATATGTCCTAACCCAGTATTTCAATGTTTATTATCTTATTTCAGCCGCAATCAGTTTCACAATCGGTCTTGTAATAAACTATTTATTAAGCATAATGTGGGTCTTCAACAGCAGGTCGTTTGGGAACAGAATTTTAGAGTTTTTTACTTTTGCATTAATTGGAATTATTGGTCTGATTTTAAATGAGCTTTTTCTATGGGCGCTGACTGATTTGCTTTTTATATATTACCTTTATTCCAAGATGATCTCCACCTTTATTCTACTCTTCTGGAATTTTTTTGCCAGGAAAATAATACTGTTTAATAAAAGCAATATTTAATAATGAATAAGACCGCAATTATAGTTGGTGCCGGACCCGCAGGCTTAACGGCTGCTTATGAGCTTGTTACAAAGACCGATATTAAACCGGTAATAATAGAAATGTCAAACGATATCGGCGGTATTTCCAAAACAGTTGTCTATAAAGGGAATAGAATCGATATAGGAGGACATAGATTCTTTTCCAAATCGGATGCAATAATGAAATGGTGGCAAGAAATTTTGCCTATCCAGGGCGCGTTATCAAAAGACGAGCTTATTAAAAAGAATGATTACAGTCAAAAAATAAGCAGCAATAAACTCTCTGCTAACGGACCTGATCCCGAAAAATTAGATAAGGTTATGCTTATAAGAAACAGACTATCGCGTATATATTATCTTCGTCGGTTTTTTGATTATCCTGTTACCCTGAATTTAAAAACTATTTCAAACCTTGGCATTGTAAGAATATTAAAAATAGGTTGGAGCTATTTAGGCGCACAAATATTTTCTTCAAAAAAAATAAACTCATTGGAAGACTTTTTTATAAGCAGATTCGGGAAAGAGCTTTACAAAACTTTTTTCAAAGATTATACAGAGAAGGTGTGGGGCATTTCATGTACGGAAATTGCTGCTGATTGGGGGGCGCAAAGGATAAAAGAATTATCTGTTATGCGTGCTATTATCCATGCTGTAAAGGCTGTTGTTAAAAAAGACAAAACAATCGAACAGAAAAATACCGACACCAGTCTGATTGAAAGTTTTATGTATCCTAAGCTCGGACCGGGACAAATGTGGGAGACAGTTGCACGAATAATCGAAAGCAAGGGCGGAATAATTATAAAAAATGCTAAGGTTACGGCACTTAAATTAGAAAAAAACTTGATTACAGAACTAAGCTATTTTGATAATCAAACTAATTCCACGCATTCAATAGAAGGCAGCTATTTCATTTCGACAATGGCAGTTAAAGACCTAATAAATTCAATAGATGGCGAAGTGCCTGAAGCAGTTAAAGAAATCAGTTCCGGCTTAAAATACCGTGATTTTATTACTGTCGGACTACTCTTAAATAATTTAGAAATTAAAAATGAAACTAACATTACCACTATAAACGGACTTGTGCCTGATAACTGGATCTACATACAGGAAAGAGACGTAAGGGTGGGGCGTCTGCAGATATTTAATAATTGGTCGCCTTATATGGTGTCCGATATAAATAAAGTCTGGAT
>JBJKRP010000249.1:0-7991 GCA_046704565.1 Ignavibacteriaceae bacterium
ACAAGCTGCCTCCCGTCAATCATATCTTTTGCACCGGTAAGTCCTTCTTCTTCCCGGTACACCATCAACTCAAGCTCATTCATTTTACCTGATAATATAAAAACAAATGCGTTCATTTAATCACTTCAAAATAAGTTTGTCCACGTCGCCGAAATTATCATAAGATGAAGTTACAACTTTATCTCCTGGTTTTAATCCGCTCAGTACTTCGAAGTAATCCGGATTTTGTCTTCCAAGGCTGATTGTCCGCTTAACTGCTTCGGTTCCCGAGCCATTAAGAACGAATACCCATTGCCCGCCGGTTTTCTGATAGAACCCGCCGCGTGCAAGTAACAGAGCTTTTGTTCTTTCACTTAGCTGTAATCTAATTTGAAGAGTCTGTCCGCGTCGAATTCCATCAGGAACCGTTCCAACAAAATTCATATCAACCTGAAACTTGCCGTCTTTGACTTCGGGAAAAACTTTTATAACAACCAGCTTGTAGTCTTTGCCGTCTATTTCAACTGTAGCATGGAGACCTTTTATTACTCTTGCAATGTAAAACTCATCGATGTCTGCTCTTACTTTAAACCCGTCGAGCGCGTCAATCTGCCCAAGCTGGTCACCGGGAGATTTTGACTGTCCTGTTTCGGCATTCAAAGAAGTAAGCTGACCGCTCAAAGGCGCCTTTACAGTAAGGTTTTCAATATTCTCTCTTATCAATTCAAGGTTCTTCTGAAGCCTGTCAATCGCAGATGCAATCTGGGTAATCTGTGAATGTTTCAGGATTGAGTCCTGAACAAAATTTTGCCGTGAAAGCTTCAACTGTTCCTGGTCGTGAAAAAATTTATCTCTGGCTTGCTCAAACTCCTGCTGGGAGATTAGTTTCTTCTCCCACATTTTTTTCTCCCTATCAAAGATCTGTTTTGAATTTATAAAGCTGTAGTTCGCATCTACAAGCTGGGTTTGCAGAGCTATACTGTTCTGCTCAATCTGCAGCCGCGTATTCCTGGCTTCATTTATCTGCTGGTAAGTTGCTGCTTCATTTTGAAGAGCGCTTAATTGAAGATTAGGATTGGATAGCTTTAATATCTTGTCTCCCTTTTTTACCATCGCACCTTCTTCAACATATTTCTGTTCAACAATACCGCCGGATATTGCATCGAGGTAATAAGTAGTTTGAGGAAGTATTGTTCCAGTTACTGGTATGAACTCCTGGAAATCTCCTTCGCTAACGGTTGAGATTGTAATTTTCGCGGTATCAACGTTTAATTTCGAGCCGGTGTCGGCAAGTATTAGGAAAATCAAAATTAAAAACAGGAAGCCGCCGGATGCAGACATCCAGAATTTTATTCTTCTGTAAAACGGTTTCTTTTCTATTTTTCTATCCACGCTGTTTAGTCTCCAATTCATATTTTGCTTCTCTTTTGTCTTTTACACAATTAGCGTGCCTATATAATATAAAAAAGAATTTTTATTGAATATCTTATAAATGAATTTAATTTTTAGCTTTCCGTCATCTTATTGAAATTAGACTGGTAAACTTGAAATTAGTAACGTTCATCAGCGGACGATGATGTCCGGTACCGGACAATTGATAACTCTAAATGACTTGGGAGAAAAGCAGAATCGGCGTAAATGGGAAATGGATTGAACCACGGAACGATAATTGAAAGTTGAACTTATATGTAATATATTTAATTGTAATTGTTGCCTTGATTTTTTATGAAAGTACGTGAAATTATAAAATTGATCGAGAAAGATGGATGGCATCACGTTGAGACTAAAGGTAGTCATAGACAATATAAACATACAATTAAAAAAGGCAGGGTAAAAATATCAGGTCATCCGAATGATGACCTTGCACCAGGTACACTAAACAGTATCTTGAAACAAGCTAAGCTGAAGGAGTAAAGACTATGCATAGATTCTTAATCGTAATAGAAAAAGCAGAAAACAATTATTCTGCATATTCACCTGATTTACCGGGCTGTGTAGCTACCGGACATACCCGGGAAGAAACGGAAAAAAATATGCATGAAGCAATTAAATTTCATTTGAAGGGAATGAAGGAAGATCAAATCGCTATTCCGGAATCAAGATCATTTGCCGAATATATAGCTGTTGAATAATATAATATGAATTCCAAGCCGGGGAAAATACTAATTATTGACGATGACGAAGATATTCTCTTCTCAGCACGCCTGCTGCTTAAGCAGCATTATTCAATTGTCAGAATAGAAAAGAACCCTGAACAGATTCCTTCCATTTTAAAAGACGAACACTACGACGTAATACTCCTCGATATGAATTTCACCGGCGATGCCACATCGGGAAGCGAAGGTTTCAACTGGCTGAAAAAAATTCTTGAAATTGTTCCGGATGCAGTTGTTATTCTGATAACGGCATTCGGCAACATTGAGATGGCAGTAAAGGCAATTAAAGAAGGCGCAACAGATTTTGTTCTGAAGCCATGGCAGAATGAAAAGCTTCTTGCTACTGTATCATCGGCAATGAAGCTCAGCAGCTCGAAGAAAGAAATTGAAGACCTGCTTTCCAAACAGAAACAACTAAGCAGCGACATTGATAAAGAATTCCACGATATAATCGGAATTTCGGAAGAGATGAAAAAAGTTTTCTCCGTTATTCAAAAAGTAGCTAAGACAGATGCGAACATCTTAATCCTCGGAGAAAATGGGACCGGCAAGGAGATTATTGCAAGAGCTATCCACCGTCAATCCAGCAGAGCTCAGGAAATTTTTCTCAGCGTTGATATGGGCGCAATCTCGGAGTCTCTTTTTGAAAGCGAGCTCTTTGGCTACGTTAAAGGCGCTTTTACAGATGCCAAGGAAGATAGAGCCGGAAGATTTGAAGTTGCATCCGGCGGTACTTTGTTTCTAGACGAGATTGGCAATTTGAATTTTAACCTGCAGGCAAAGCTTCTTACGATTCTTCAGAATAGGCAGGTTACAAGACTCGGCTCAAGTATTTCCAGACCAGTTGATATAAGGTTAGTCTGCGCTACAAACCTTCCTGCAAACGAGCTCATGTCCGAAAAAAGATTCCGGCAGGATTTGCTTTTCAGGATAAACACAGTTGAAATAAATCTTCCGCCATTAAGGAAAAGGACAGAAGACATCCCGCTGCTGGCAAATCATTTTTTGAATATCTACTGCCGGAAGTATAATAAGCCGCTGAAGAAAATAAGTCCGAATGCGATGGAGAAACTCTGTAATTACCAGTGGAACGGTAACGTAAGAGAGCTTCAGCATACGGTTGAACGGGTTGCAATAATGAGTGAGTCTGAGCTGCTTCAGCCGGATGATTTTTATTTTTCTTCCAATGAAATTAAGAAGGAAGACATGCAGTTCGACAGCTACCATCTGGAAGAGGCTGAGAAGATGCTGATTATAAAAGCCGTAAGCAAGTACAACGGCAACCTGACTAGGGCAGCAAAAGAGCTCGGTCTTACAAGAGCTTCTCTTTACCGCAGGCTGGAAAAATATGGTCTTTAAAAGATTCGACTTCAATATTATTCTTAGAACTATTCTGCTTTGCCTCTCGGTATTTTTAATATTCTACCTGCTTACTTATACGCATTTAATCGCGACAATATTTATTCTTGCTCTTTTAATTATCTTCCAGATATTTTCTCTTCTTAATTTTGTTAAGAAAACCAATAGGGAAGTTGCCAGGTTTTTTGATGCCATCCGCTACTCAGATTTTTCACAAAGCTTCAGAAGCAGCTTAAAGGACTCATCATTCGGCGAGCTAAGCGGAGCCTTTACAGGTGTAATTGAGGAATTCAAAAAAACGCGTACCGAGAAAGAAGAAAACTTTCACTACCTTCAGACTATCATCCAGCATATCAACATAGGGTTAATATCATTTAAGCTTAACGGCGAGGTTGACTTAATAAACGTTGCGGCTAAAAAGCTTTTGAAGATAAACAGCCTTAGAAATATTTCCGAGCTTTCTACTTTCAGCATGTCTTTGCTTGAATCGCTTCAGAATATTAAACCGGGAGACAAAACTTTAATAAAAATTGCTTCCGGGAGCGAGCTTCTTCAGCTATCGATAACGGCAGCAGAGTTCAAGCTCAAAGGCGAGCATTATACGCTTGTTTCCCTTAACAATATTAAAAATGAGCTTGAAGAAAAGGAAATGGAAGCGTGGCAGAATTTAATCCGCGTACTTACTCACGAAATTATGAACTCGGTTACGCCGGTAATCTCACTCTCCTCAACAGCAAGCGGTCTTCTTGAAGGGAAAGAAAGCATTCAGATAAATGCCGAAGAACTGGATGACGTTAAAGTAGCGCTGCATACTATTGCAAGACGCAGTAAAGGTCTGCTGCATTTTGTCGACGACTACCGGAACCTAACGCGGATTCCTTCGCCTAACTTTCAATCTCTAAAAGTCTATCCTCTCTTTCAAAGGATCGAAAAATTATTTGAAGACAGGCTTGCAGATAAAAAGATAAGCTTCAGCTTTAGCGTCGTACCCTCGGATCTTGAGATAACCGCAGACCCCGATCTCATAGAACAGGTAATTATAAATTTAATTCTAAATTCTTTTTCCGCCGTTTTAAAATCCTCCTCACCTTCTATAAGATTGGAGAGCAGGATAGATGACAGGGGAGGCGCTGTCATCAGGGTTATCGATAACGGCTGCGGCATTCCCGAAGAGCTTCAGGAGAAAATTTTCATACCCTTCTTTACCACAAATAAAGAGGGTTCCGGCATCGGCTTAAGCTTATCGCGTCAGATAATGAGACTGCATAGAGGCGGAATCTCGGTTGAATCAGTCCCGGAAACTGAGACGACATTCACTCTCAGTTTTTGATTTTATTCTTTCAACTTAGCCCAAGACTACGGACAAATCAAAGCTTAAAAAAGCTCTTTACCTTTTATTCATGAAGAATATTTTTATCGTACAACTAAATTACTTTAATTGATAATACAGACGGCCAAATAGTCTAATTGCCTGGCACTGCTTAGGCAACGCGAAACTCAGAGCAATAGATATCTGCATAGGGATTAATTGGTTTGGTATAATCCTATCGTATTTCCATCCGGATCAAGGATGAGTGCATAGGCTCCCATAGCGGGGATGATCGTCTTGCCTCTCGATTCTTTTCCGCCGAGTAACTTTGCCTGCTTCAAATATTCTTCAATTGAACTTACCTTAACGTGAAATATTGTTGAATCGCCTCCGGCTACGGTATTCACTTTACGCAAGCCGATTGTAAAACCTTTATGTGTATTAAATAAAAGGTATCCGTTGCCGAATGGTTTAAAGTCCCAGCCAAAAAGCTTTGCATAAAAGTCTTTGCTTTTGTCCAGGTTTGTTGATGGTATTTCTGCGTGTGCTAATAAGTCGGATGCCATGTTGATTCCTTAAAAATATTTATGAGTTAATTTAGTTGTTTCGAAAATAAAGAATTTCTTAACGGATTCCCACGATACCTGCAATAGCATTTCAGGCATTGGTTCCCGGTCTGCATCTTCAAAATAAGTAAGTGATTTAAAAACATGCAAATTGTTATACGGCGTAAGAGAAAATTTCTTCCTAAATAAAGCAAATAACTCCGGCAAGCCAAAGTGTTCTGCAACCGAATATAAATCTATGAAGTCACGCTTACTGCCTCTGCTCGAAATAGCACTAATCTTCATGCAGGCAATGTCTCTCTCATCTGCGACCTCAAACGAAAAGCTTTTTTCAATATCAAATTTTTTCTTCTTAAAAAGAAGAGGATAATTATATCCAAGGAAACTAATCTTTATATCGTGTAGAAAAAAATGGAGTGTGCTCTTATCTTTTGCATTCAGACTCAAACCTTCCAATCCTTGCAAATGTTGTAAAAGAATTTCCTCATCAAACAGATCGAGATTGAAAAAATCAAAGTCATCCGACTTTCTGTGACCGAGTATAAGTGCAAGCCCTGTACCTCCCCCGAGGTAAAAGTGAAATGAATTAATAAGACTTGATACCTTTGCCAGAACTTCCTCTGCATTACCGGGAAGCGTTTCTCTGTGCCATTTGATATTTTGATTTTTCATTTCGATTTATTCATTTGCACTATTATGATATTACAGCCGTTTTATATCTTCTTTTTTTAGTGTCGCTACCTCCCTTTTCGAAATATTATAAATTAAAGCCCAAAAGTTTGCAGATTTTGACGTTAGTCTATGATCGGATTTTATAACATCTACTATTTGGTCAAATGAATAAAATTCCTTCATCCAGGAAACTGCACGTTCGTCTCCAAACTCAAGTATCCGGCTTACGGTGTATTCAGGGAATTTTGCCGGATAGAATTTTTTTACATCAACATCCCAGAATAGCGGAAACAAATAATCGGGAAGACTTTGCATTTAAACATCAACTAAGGTTTTGTAAATCTAAATTATGCCGATTTTATAAACGGCAATCCATCTATTCATCCAACCCGGGTCTTACAAAGCTTCTGCAGTCTGTGAATGTACTATCCATTTCATTTAGAAGTTTGCCTGCAAGTACAAGAAGATTTGTAATTTCAATTTTGAATTCATCTGCAGCATCAAAGAGTATATTCAAACCTTTTATTGAGCTTTCGATAGCAATTAAGGCAATCTTGGCAGTTCCGTTCATATCGTAAGCATCAATCTCTTTCATCTCTTCATCGGTTTCTTTGTCGTAGCTCCATTTACCGCTTAGTGCACGCCGTATCTTTACAAATATGAACATGTGGAACCACTCTACCACTTCAAAGCCCTGGGTTAAACGGAGAATAAACTCATCCTTTTCTTTATCTTTTATTACCGAATGCAGATTGTACTTTTTATCGAGCTTTTCCAAAAGAGAATGAGCGCCATGAAAGTACTCATCGCTTAGTTTTACCAGGATGTTCTGTTTAACTGTTTCGTCTCTTTGATTTCTTTCCTCTTCGTATTGCCTGTCCTCAAAGTCGGGTAAATCGCTCATGAATGGATCATCGTCCTCATCGCCTCCTAATTCGAAGTCGTCATCTTCGAAACCGTAAAACGGGGAGCCGCTTTCTTCATCCTCTTGTTCGGGCATATCGAAAACCTCATTAAGATCCGGCATCTTGCCGTCATTTAAAAGCTGATGCGTAGTAATTTTTGATTCGTTTGTAAACAGAAGGCACTGCGATGTAAAACTGCATCTCTCGCACCAGCGGTCGCAGTAGTTATAAATGCCGGGGATATGTGACTTCTTCTCTTCGCTCATATAATAACTTTGGGGTTACATCTATAACTTATGAAATATTCGGCTTACTTGCATAGACAATTATAAATACAAACATGTTCAAGCTAAATTAAACAACCGGAACAACACTTAAATTTTGTGTCGGAAATTTATCTGCAGAAACTCCAGATTATTTGTAACTAATTTTCAACAGAGATACTGCCTGCCTCGGCAGTTGCATATTTATCACAGCTTTAGAGTTTGTAATGTTTATCTCTTCAGGCTTCGATAGCATTTGTAAATGCCCGGCTTTCTCAAGCGCTGCAATTTGTTTTGCCGTCGGATTCTGCGGAGATCCCATCTCCTTCCAAACTTCGTAAGAATTACTGTGGCTGCCGTCGATCCTATATTGCGTAAGCTTTGCTTTACCGGAAGGAATACCGTTAATGTTGATCCTTACCGGCGAAACGTTACCATGAATATCAAGGTCATGGTAGTTCCAAACCAGGACAGTTATAGTATTTTTATTTTTACAGGCTAAAGCATTTATGTCGGTTTCTTTTCCTCTTACGCTTGAATCGCAAATAGTTTTAAAATTATATCTTAAATCTCCTGAGACTTCCACACGGTCCCCTGACATCATTCCAAGCATGCGGAAGACATTTAGTACGGGTTTGTCCACACCATTGGTAGCCATGCTGCGGTACCCTGCAAACCACGGCTGGTTTTCAAACTCGAATGACCAATTAACAGCGCCGATAAGATTTATTTAATAATAGTCCGCCATAGCATATTCGCGGGAGATAGCTGCAGCTTCATAG
>JBJKRP010000250.1:0-25242 GCA_046704565.1 Ignavibacteriaceae bacterium
GAAGCAGGTGCCGATGTAATAAAGGTCTTTCCGGCGGATGTCGTAGGTATGGCTTTTTTTAAAGGCGTGCTTGCGCCGATGCCTTATTTAAAACTCATGCCGACGGGCGGTGTCTCTCTGACTAATGCAGGCGATTGGATCAAAGCAGGCGCCTGTGCCGTTGGCATCGGAACGGCTCTGCTTGATAAAAAGGCAATTGCGGAAGGCAATTACAGTGTACTGACAGAGAATGCGAAAGTGCTTATGCAAAGCATCGAACATGCCAAAGAAAAATAAAATTATTCTTGAAGGAAATTAAGGAAAGGTTAAAATGTCGGACAAGGTTGTAACGATGGGCGAAATAATGTTGAGGCTATCTACTCCGGGCTATAGTAGATTCTTGCAGACACAGAATTTTGATATCAACTATGGAGGCGGCGAGGCAAATGTAGCGGTTGCCTTATCAAATTACGGATTGGAAAGCTGCTTCGTTACAAAGCTTCCTAAGCATGAGATTGGTCAGGCAACTATAAACAGCTTAAGAAAGTTTGGCGTCTGCACTGATTACATTGTTAGAGGAGGCGATAGGGTCGGAATTTATTTCTTAGAGACCGGTGCGAGCCAGAGAGCATCAAAAGTAATTTATGATAGGGCTAACTCGGCAGTAACAACTTTAGGTAAGGAAGAATTAAACTGGGATGAAGTTTTCAAAAATGCAAAATGGTTCCATTGGACGGGAATTACCCCTGCTCTTGGAAAGACCGTTCAAGAATCATTAAAGACGGCATGTGAAGCAGCAAAAAAGCACGGCGTTACTATAAGTGCAGATTTAAATTACCGTGCAAAGTTGTGGACAACTAAAGAAGCCCAGACAGTTATGGTTCCATTAATGGATTACGTTGACGTTTGTATAGCCAACGAGGAAGACGCAGAAAAAAGCCTTGGCTTCAAGGCAGGCACAACCAACATAGAGAGTGCTGAGCTTGATGAAAAAGGTTATTTTGATCTGGCACGACAGCTTAAATTAAAGTTCAATTTTAAAGCAGTCGCAATCACTTTAAGAGAAAGTTATTCTGCTTCGAGGAACGGCTGGAGCGCTTTGCTTCATGATGATAATGACTGCAAGGAACCGTTCCGCTCTAAGAGATATGATATCCGGATTGTTGATCGTGTCGGCGGAGGCGATGCTTTTGCCAGCGGTTTGATCTACGGTCTGCTGAAAAAGAAGAACTCAAAGGAAGCGCTTGAATTTGCCGTTGCAGCATCCTGCTTAAAACAGACTATCCCCGGTGATTTCAATTTAGTTTCCGTCGATGAAGTCGAGAAGCTTTCAAAAGGAAGCGGCTCAGGCAGAGTTGAAAGATAAGACTAAGGATAACAATGCTATATTTTAGTAAAGGATCTCTAAACGAAAATCTTTCAAAGGAAGATATAAAAAGCGGCTTATATGAGGCGCTTGGCAAGCTCGGCGCAAGAAAGAAAGTCCTTGCAGTCCCGCCCGATATTACCAGGCTTCATTCTTTTGCGGGTACGCTTACGGAATTAGCATGGGAATATTATAAAGATAAGTTAACGGATGTTCTCCCGGCGCTCGGTACCCATGTGCCGATGACGGAAAAAGAAATCGGGACTATGTATGGCAGTGTCCCTAAGACCTTGTTCAGAGTACATGAGTGGAGAACCGGATTGGAGACGCTTGGAATTGTACCGGCTGATTATGTAAAAGAAGTTTCGGACGGCTCGGTTAATTATCCCGTACCCATTCAAGTTGACAAGCTTTTAGTTGATGGAAATTTCGACCTCATCCTTTCAATCGGTCAGGTTGTTCCTCACGAGGTTATCGGGATGGCAAATCATAATAAAAATATTTTCATTGGAACCGGTGGTAAGGAAGGAATAAACAAAACTCACTTTTTAGGAGCTGCTTACGGGATGGAAAAGATAATGGGACGCGCAGATACCCCCGTAAAGCGCGTGCTGAACTACGGCTCCGATAATTTCCAGGGAGACCTGCCGATAGTTTATGTTCTTACCGTAGTGGGTAAAGATGAAACAGGTAAGCTTGCCGTTAAAGGATTATTTATCGGAGACGACATTGAATGCTTTAACCTTGCGGCTCAGCTTTCTTTGAAAGTAAATTTTGTAATGCTGGATAAGCCGCTGAAGAAAGTAGTTGTGTACCTTGATCCTTCGGAGTTTAAAACAACATGGCTTGGGAACAAATCTATTTACCGCACCCGTATGGCAATAGAAGACGGCGGAGAATTGATAGTGCTCGCTCCCGGCTTAAAAAAATTCGGCGAGGACGAAGGCATAGATAAGCTTATAAGAAAATACGGATACGTAAATACGCCGAAGATACTTCAGCTTACAA
Organism: Ignavibacteriaceae bacterium; assembly: GCA_046704565.1. Lineage (GTDB taxonomy): Bacteria > Bacteroidota > Ignavibacteria > Ignavibacteriales > Ignavibacteriaceae > FEN-1297. The sequence continues at coordinate 2,354 of JBJKRP010000250.1, forward strand.
AAGAAAATGCAGACCTTCAGAACAGCTTAAGTGCAGCCGCCCATCTTATCCATGGATCATCAGAGGAAAGGTTCACGGTTACTTATTGCCCCGGCAGCATAACAAAGGAAGAAATGGAAGGCGTGAACTTCAGGTGGGCTGATCTTAATAAGATGACTGAAAGATATAATCCGGAAAAGTTAATAGACGGTATTAATACGCTGCCAGGCGGCGAAGAAATATTTTATATTTCTAACCCAGCGCTTGGTCTGTGGGCGTACAAGGAAAGATTTAATTGACCGGAAAGAAAATGGTTGTAATACCAATGGGAGTTGCAGGCTGCGGTAAGACCACTGTCGGGAAGATGTTGAGTGAACGGCTCGGGTGGAAATATTTTGAGGGAGACGAATATCATCCCAAGGAAAACGTTGAGAAAATGTCGAATGGAATTCCCCTTAATGACGACGACAGGATGCCGTGGCTGCTGAAGCTCCGTTCGATTATTGAAGACTCTCTGGCGTATAACGAAAATATCGTTCTAACCTGCTCGGCATTAAAAGAATCTTATAGGAAAATTCTGAAATTGAATGAGCAGGTAAAGTTTGTCTATCTAAAAGGCAGCTATGCCTTAATTGAATCCAGGATGAAATTGCGCAAGGATCATTTCATGAAGCCGGGCATGCTGAAAAGCCAATTTGAGGCTCTCGAAGAACCGGCTGATGCTATTCTAATAAACATAGACCAGCCTCTCAAAAAGATAATAGACAAAGTCCTCCGGGAAATAATTTCCAATTAAAAAATACAACTAACTTTTACATTTAAAATGCCAAAAGTTTTAATCACCGGTGTAAACATAGTTCAAGGGTAATTGATCTGCCATTCCCTGGTTGCCCCAGTAACCTTCAATTTGTACTGTATAATATGATGTTAAGAAGTTTCCGTTCTTATCTATTGAAGTAGTCGGGTTGTAGAAATTCAGTATGCTCGTTTCTGAATTATGCTCGACCTTAAGGATTCCTGAAAAGTTCAACGTATAAACGTTAAAATCTTCGGTCGTTATATCCAAATTGCGTTCGCTAATTTTTGTCCCCGGTTGATTTGAGTAGCGATAGAATGGTCCTTCATAAAGTGAAAAATCTTTTTTAAATAATTGTCTATGAACCAGCAGGTAAAAGAAATATCTTGGTGAATCCAGATAGGTATCGAGCCTGTTATCATGCCAATTGGCGCTGTCTTTTCTGGATGACGGGACCAGATCCTGAAACCTTGAATAAACCAAATATTTAACGGCTCCGTTGGATTTGTTATAATATAACGTATCTAAATTAACATAAATCATATAGCCCAAAGACCGGTTCTCAATTTTCAATACGCTGTCGGTATAAGCCTTAAGGATATCCGAGCCTTTGACTTCCGAGAAGTTTATGACTTCCGGGTTTAAAATCTTTGTCTCATCGGCATTATCGGTATTGCCAAGGAGGGCTTTCTTAAATCTATCTATGTTCTTTTTCCAATCCTCCGGCACTTTCCCTATTATTTCAACCGGGCTGTAATTTAAAGGCTTGGCTGTTAGCGAAATATTATAATCAAGTGTTTCCTGTTTAAATGCCTGGAAGTGCTGCTTCTGAGTTTCAAACCCGATATAGCTGAAGACTATATCATAGCTTCCCGGCGGGATATTATTAATTACAAATTCTCCGTTCTTTCCTGTGGTCGTACCGATTGTAGTATTCGATAAAAATACGTTTACATATTCCAGGGGCTGTCCTGTATCATTGTTTACGACTCTTCCTTTTATACTTATTAAAATATTTTTCTGGGCTAAGGCGGTTGATGATCCGGCTAAAATCATCGCCGATGCAAACAGAATAATTTGCACAGCCCGATTAAAAACCGCAGTTGAATTGTTAATTATTTTTTTTGCTTCTATTACTTCCATCTTTCTTCCTTCTGTTCCGGTAGTACTATTTAGGTTTATAAAAGATCAAAAAAAAATTACAATTATTTGTACAATAATTCCAAATGTTGGTTCAATTATTTTACCGAAAGTTAAGGCTACTTATCACCTTTAAAAATCCATTGGACTCCATATTTATCATAAAACTGTCCGTAGGTTCCAAAAGGCATATCGTGCAGTTCCTGGAACCTATCCTTATTAGCTCCTTCTGAGAGTTTGTCGAAGATTGTTTTCAGTTCATTATAAGAGCCGCCTATTACAAATACAGCATAGGTATTGCCTTGAATTGGCTCAAAGTCCGGAGATGCCATCCAGTCTGTAGCGGAAATTTCTATGTCCTCACTTTTTAAGTTAGCATTAATAATTCTGTCGTGCTTTTCCTCTGGGAACCGGTCTTTCATCGGAGTATCGCCGAGCTTTGTAAGCTTTAACTCTCCGCCGATACACTGATGATAAAATGTCATAGCCTCTGCACAGTTACCATCAAACAAAAGGAACGGGTTACAACGCAGCATATTTATTTACTCCTTAAAATAATTTTAGAAGTAAATGTACTACTATTGAAAACCTGCCGCTGTGATTTCTTAATATTTAAATCTTAAGTAAGCCGCGGAAACCCCTGCCGGCATAATAGCTTTCTGCACCGTTGTGGTAGACAAAGACAGTATCGTACCTTCGATCGCAAAAGATAGCTCCGCCGAGCTTTCTAATACCGGCAGGTGTCTTAATCCAGCATTGTGTTTTCAAATCAAAATTTCCAAGTTTCTGCAGCTCCCGGTATTGTTCTTCGGTTAAAATCTCTATACCCATTGCATTTGCCATGTCAATTGCGGAATCTTTGGGTTTAAATTCTTTTCTTGATTCCAGCGCTTCGCGGTCGTAACAAATACTTCTGCGCCCTTTAGGACTTTCCGCCGAACAATCATAAAAAATATATTCGCCTGTCTTCTTATCCCGACCAACAACATCGGGCTCTCCGCCTGTTCTTTCCATTTCATTTAGCGACCACAGCTTTTCGATATTTGCTTCCAGCTTTGCTTGTACTTTCGTCCATTCAATACCTTTATGCCGGTTCATGTTTTTCTCAAATCTTGCTTTCAGTATTTTGAGCAGCTCACCGGTCTGTTTTGACGACAATTTCTTTTTCATTCTTTCCATTTATTTTTTGACAAAAACTATCTTTCTATATACAGGTCTAAAATACCAAGATAGTGCAGGTAGTACAAGAAGCAGCGACAAGGGAAGAATTCCTGTAAGATGTCCAATTTCCTCAGTCTCAATCATCATAAGGATGTAACGCAAACACCAAATGTGAAGAAGACATTTTATATATTATAGCAGACAAATAAGGAAAAACTAATATGAAAGAATTCTTATTATTATTCAGACAGCCGAGCTTTGATTACAGCAATGCATCGCCGACTGAAATGCAGGAGCTGGCAAAAAGATGGAAGGACTGGTGGAAAAATATTGAAAGCCAGGGCAAGTTAGTCAGCAGGGGACCGCGGCTTGCGACCGAAGGGAAGGTGCTGAAATCCGGCGGTGTTATTACGGACGGACCTTTCGTAGAGATCAGAGAAATCCTGGGAAGCTTTATAATCGTAAGGGCTGAAAACCTTGACGATGCGGTAACATTAGCGCACGGATGCCCCGCCGTTGATCAGGGTGGAAGCGTTGAAATCAGACCAACATATCAGTAATTATATTTTAACGGCTGTTTGTACCGATGGAAAATGAAAGTGAATTCTTAAAGCATTTATTCCAGAATGAATTTTCTAAAATGGTTGCAGTAATCAGCAAGCTGTATGGATTAAAGCACATCGAGATAGCTGAGGATATTGTAAGTGAAACATTTTTCATTGCAGCAGAGACCTGGGGAATGAAAGGAATCCCTGAAAATCCTACCGCATGGCTTTATACGGTAGCGAAAAATAAAACGCTTTATCATTTTAGAAGGAATAAGATTTATGAAGATAAGATAATTCCTGAATTAATTTCAAAAAGAAAAGAGGATCATGAAAAATCTAAATCGACAACTTCGTTGGAGGAATTGGACTTTTCACTTCAGAATATTAAAGACAGCCAGCTTCAAATGATGTTTGCCGTCTGTAATCCTATTATTGCCAGCGAGGCTCAGATAGGATTGGCTCTGCGCATTCTCTGCGGTTTCGGCATAGATGAAATTGCGGAGGCATTTTTGTCGAACAAAGAAACCATAAACAAGAGATTATTCAGGGCAAAAGAAAAGCTGAGGAATGAAAATGTAAAGATAGAAATGCCGCCGGAAAATGAAATTCCTAAACGACTCGATAGCGTTTTAAAAATAATTTATCTGCTTTTTAACGAAGGATATTATTCAAGAACGCAGAACCAAACTTTGCAGAAAGACTTTTGCCTGGAAGCACTGCGCCTCGGACTCCTTCTTACCGAATATGAAAGAACAAACCTACCTAAAACAAATGCATTGATCGCACTGATGTGCTTTCATGCTTCCAGGTTCGATGCAAGGCAAGGGGACGGCGAGACTATGATTCTTTATGAAGATCAGAATAAAGAACTATGGAATAAAGAATTGATAAACCGGGGTATAGAATTTTTAGATCTTTCCGCAAAAGGAAATGAAATTAGTTCATATCATCTGGAAGCAAGAATCGCATACTGGCACTGTATAAAAGAAGATTCAAACTCTGCATTTCAGACGGGAAGAGAGAAGTGGGAAGAAATTCTGCAGCTGTACGATCAGCTTTTGGAATTTAACTACTCGCCAAGCGTTCTGCTGAATAGGATATATGCACTCTATAAAGTAAATGGGCACAAAGCGGCTTTGGCGGTAGCAGAGAAATTAAACTATGAGAATAATCATTTTTATTATCTGCTGCTTGGCAGGCTTTATCAAGACGTCGATAATGAAAAAGCGAAACTGAATTATGAGAAAGCTTATGCCCTGGCAAAAACCGGAACTGAAAAACAAAACATTCAAAACAAAATTAATAATTTATAAATATTACTAAGATGTCCAATTTTTCTTTTTTCAGTCATTATAAGGTTGTAATTAAGGAATTCATAAATTAGAAAGGAACCTAACATGGAATCAATAAAAAAACTTATGATGCTCGCCGTGGCTGTAAGCAACATGCCTAAGGCAAAAGAATTTTATTCTGAAAAGCTTGGTTTGAAAGTCGCATCGGATTACCGACAGGACGATGAACACTGGTGGGTAGCGCTGAATCTTCCCGAAGGCGGTGTTACTATTACCTTAACCACCTTTTACGGAAATGCGAAACCCGGAACGATGACGTTGTGGTTTGGAACTTCGGATATTAATACAGCGCATAAAGAGCTCGGAGCCAAGGGCGTGGAGGTAAGCAAAATCGGAGATGACCTGCATGGTCCGGGTTTCGGTACAAAGTGGTTTAACTTTAAAGATACAGACGGCAACTTAATACATCTTGAACAGATTTAAGTCTTAAATTAGTCATGCAATAAAAAGCAATAAAATATAGAGTGGAAGAAAACATGTTCGTAAAAGGTTTTCGCTTCGGGCTGCTGCTTCAGATTGCGATTGGTCCGGTTTGCCTGTATGTTTTAAAAGTCGCAGTGGAGTCGGGAATTATGCCGGCAATTTCAGCAACGGCGGCAGCTACAATTATAGACGGATTATTTGCGGCGCTTGCCATTGCGGGCATAGCGCCTCTACTTGATAAACCGAAGACGAAAAAAAATCTTAAGCGTTTCGGGACGCTTATCCTAACATATTTCGGATGCGGAATAATACTCAGCAAATTCGGTATAAACATTATACCTGGTATAGGCGGCGCTGCAATTACAGGTTCTTCAAGTGCATTTGCCGCCGGACTTATTTTAACTGCCGCAAACCCTCTGACAATCTTATTCTGGGCAGGTGTTTTTGCTACAAAGATTTCGGAAGGTGAAAATAATAAGAAAGATATAATCCTATTTGCATCCGGGGCTGTCTCAACTACTCTGGTTTTTCTTGGAGCGTTAACATTTGCCGCAAGTTTGGCAAGACCGCTACTAACTCATAACGTTATTCTTATCTTGAATTTATTCGTTGGTGCGGCGCTTTTAATATTTGCTTTCAGAATGTTATTTCGGAGTGAACCGGAGACTGCTTCAGCAGTAAAATAAACTTATTCAAAAAATTGTTAATAGAATTAAACATAGTTTGTAAATTGTAATTAGCTTTAATTTAATCTAAGGAGATCACCATGAGCACAAAGAATATAAAACAGAAATCCGGTAAATTCTCGGATGAAGAGAAAGCCGCTATGAAGGCACGCGCAAAAGAGCTGAAGGCGGAAGAACGTGCGAAAAACGAGAGAGAGGAAGGTGAACGCGCCGCACTCGAGGCAATCGCAGGCTTGAAGGAACCGGATAGAGCTATGGCAAAGAGGCTGCATGCTCTTATCAAAGCAAATGCGCCGGGACTCACTGCAAAAACCTGGTACGGAATGCCTGCTTACGCCAAAGATGGCAAAACTGTTTGCTACTTCCGCGACCGCTACAAGTTTAAAGAGAGATACCCGATTTTCGGCTTCAACGATTCTGCAAACCTTGACGAAGACAATATGTGGGCGGTCGTCTTCGCAATAAACGAGTTGACCGCCGGTGTGGAGGCAAAGATAATCGCACTTCTTAAGAAAGCATTGAGCTGAGTATGAAAGCATCAAAGAGTCCTTCACCTAAGACCAAATCTCCTTCAGAAGAAATCGACGAGATAATAAAGCAGCAGAGAGACTGGCGCGGTAAGAAACTATCGCAGCTTCGTGCATTGATTAAGAAAGCCGACCCTGCCGCCGTTGAAGAAGTAAAATGGAAAAAGCCTTCCAAACCATCCGGCGTACCGGTTTGGTCCAACGATGGAATAATTTGCGTTGCAGATACACTCAAGAACGCTGTAAGACTGACCTTCCCCAAAGGAGCTAAGTTGAAAGATCCTGAGAAGCTTTTTAATACACGGCTGGATAGCAAGACTGTTCGAGCTATAGACTTCTACGAAGGAGAAAGTATTGATGCAGCAGCGTTGAAAACAATTATTATTGATGCGGTGGAATTGAACAAAATAAAAAAAATGTAATGCAATAATCCAAGCCTCGACGATTAATAATTCTGATTTCATTTTTAGTTTTATTTATTTTTTGTCGCAATCGCCCCCTTAAATTGCCGCATTAACACCACGCAAAACACACATCAAGCCGGTATGTTTGAACCGCAGCCACCGGAAATAAAAAACAAGTCGAGTAAAATTATTATTCTGGTAATAAGCATAAGAACAGTATTCACAGACATATTTTTTTATTAAAAACATATTTGGAGATCAACATGAAAAATCAAATTAATCGGTTCGTCCTAAGAAATCTTTTGGAGAAATTCCGAAATCCCAACCTTGCAAAAAAAATTTATGATTCGGTCCTGAAAATTAAAATTGAATTAATGCGGAATAATATCGGAAACGTCTCTGTTACTTTGCTTATAATTCTTTTAGCCTGTGCAACATTCGGGACACAAGCACAAACGGAGAAGGCTCCCTATCCAACTATGGCTCCTCTTAATCAGTACCTGATAGGAGACAAGAATACTGAAATTGCGCTCGCTCGAAGCGCAGCTCCGGCGTCCATCTCCGATAAAGCTGAAGTGATGGTATTGGAGCGAACAGGGTACAGGATAGCAGTAAAAGGTACGAATGGCTTTGTCTGTATAGTAGAACGCTCATGGACATTACCAAGCGATAACCCGGAATTTTGGAATCCGAAGATGCGTGCACCTATTTGTTATAACGCGCAAGCCGCAAAAACTTATTTACCTTTCGACCTGATGAAGGCTAAGCTGGTGCTGGAAGGAAAATCAAAGACGGAGATAGCGCAGGCGATTACATCAGCATTTGATAATAAAAAACTGCCTGCGATAAAGCCCGGAGCCATGTGCTACATGATGTCAAAGCAGCAGTACTTAAATGATAGAGGTAAAAGCTGGCATCCTCATCTGATGTTCTATCTTCCGGGTAAGGCTGCACAAAGTTGGGGAGCTAATCTGCCGGAGTCACCGGTTATAGCGATGTATGACAGTCAAGCACGGGCTACTGTTTTTATGGTCTGGGTTGGAAAATGGTCTGACGGAACTCCGGCGCCTTCTATTCACTGACCAGTATTCGAAGCATAATACAGTATGCCATAGCCGATGCAATCAGGCTAAAGATGCTGGGTTAGGTATCAAAATGAACTAGCTTGGACCAAACAGCAAGGTACTCTATTAAGATTTACCGCAAATGTCTTAGTGCTGGCTTTAATTAATTCAGACTTCCGGTACCTGCTGCTAACCTAAATTTTTCGGCCTCGGCTTTACTCAATTCAAGTCCATGTCCTTCAGGACCTGTTTCTGATTTACGCAGCAGGTAAGCAAATATTAATCCTAATATACCAAGTATGGAAAATATCCACATGCCCAGCGCATATCCGCCGGGATTGGCGGCACTTGCACCTGAATAATCGTTTGCGGCGCCTATAATCAAGGGCAAGATCATCATTCCTATTTGCTGAATCAACGTCATAAGCGCATAAGCAGACCCCAGCCGCCTTTCTTCTACTATATAGGCAACCGATGGCCACATTACTGCGGGAATTAAAGAGAACGCAACTCCCATCATAATGACAGGAACGTAAAGTGAAAGTTGACTATATGCCATCAGTAAATAAACAGGTAACAGGAGTATGGAGCCTAATGTCATTAAAAAGGCGCGCCTGCCGATATAATCAACGAGTAATCCTATAAGGGGAGTAGCAAACATAGCAGCCAGAGGTAAGTTCGATATCATCCAGCCCGCCGTTTCCCTTGGTAAATGATGGGCTTCCATAAAGAACTTAACTGCAAACGCCCTGAAAGGAAAAATAGCCGAATAAAACGTAACGCATAACAAAGTTATATACCAGAACGATTTATTGAACTTAAAAATTGTCTTAAGATTTAATTTGTCTGTCTCGCCGCTTCCGCTAAGGACGAATTTCTTCTCGCCGGAAGATTCAATTATGTAATAAATTAAAATCCCGGTTAAAGATAGAATACCGATTAAAGCGGCTACATACAGAGGACTAGCAAAGCCATGACTGTATAAGCCCGGGAAAATTGAAGCGGAATTATCAACGGCAACAGTGCCGCTTCTGGCAAAAAATAAATTTAGTCCCATCGCAAAGCTCAGCACTTTTCCCTTATACCATTTTGCAATTGCGACGGTAATGGCTACAATTAAAGGCTCGGAACCGATCCCCAATAAAAACCTTCCCGCAAGCATTAAATATAAGTTTGAAGAAAAGGCAACTAAGAAGCCCGATATAGTACATATCGAGGCAAAGATTAAAGCCGATTTCTTCGTTCCCCATTTATCTACTAAAATGCCTCCGAATATCAAGACAATGATAGCCGCAAGACTATAAGCAGAGTAAAGCTGCCCGATGTCAAGGTCGGTAAAATGGAGTCCGGATTTTAATTGATCAGCAACCAGCGAAACGGAATCGTATACGTAGTAGTTGCCGAACATGGCGATACTTAAAAACAGAAGCACTGCCCACCTGTAAAGCGGGGTAGGTTCCTTCTTATTAATTTCTATTGCGGGATTTGTTAATGCCATTGCTAATCCGTTAAAATTTTAGGAGTGAATTTATGAATTTTCTTCGATAAATCTATATCTATTCGGGTTTATATAATTACTATATTAGGACTGGTTCTTATACATAAAGACTGGTTGAATTTAAAATTAGCGGATTAACAATAAAAAACCCAGCGTAATATTCTTTCCGGATATTTCTCTCTCAGTAAGTCTTCGCTAAATAAATCTATCTGAAACATCCCATTTCTATATTTAAACATTATTTTTAATACGTCTTCGAATAACTCTATAACCCTTATCCTTTTTCTCCCTATAGCAATTAACTGTCTTTTTAATTCTTCATCAATTGCTGTATTACTTACGCTTGAAAGTTGTGGTTTTATGTATGATAAAAATTCAAATTCCCTCCTGCAATCCTCGCACTGGTTAATGTGTTCACTGATGAGTTTTGATTCTTCCTTGCCAAGCTGATTATCAAAAAACATGTGTATCTTTATTTTTTCAACATCACATTTCATAGTCAAATACTTTCTGCAAAATTTCTTTTAATCTGTTACGTGCTCTAAATATTTTAGTACATACAGTTCCTATTGGTAGACCAAGTACTTCTCCAATCTCTTTATAACTAAGTTCCTCAATATAAAGCAATAATAAAATTTGACGGTCTTCATAAAATAGACAATTCAAAGCAATTTCAATATTCGACTTAATCTCATCATTAACAAGATTTTCTTCTATGTTATTTGACGAATCCCTTAGGGAAGCCTGTAATTTTATGGTCTCTCTTTTATATATTCTGTATTCCTTTGAATTTATCTTTGTTATGCAAGTATTAACTGTAATTCGATAAATCCATGTTTTTAACTGCGAGTCTCCTCTGAATCCTGATAATCCTTTATAGATTTTAATAAATATATCTTGAGTTAGTTCTTCGGCATCTTCTTTATTTTTAACCATTCTTAAGCAATGATTAAAAACCTGTTCCGAGTATTGTTCTATTACATCCTTAAACCTTAACAATAACTATCCCTAACTGCTTTTTCTATTAGACTAAATTATGATTCTTTTATTTCGCTTGAAATAAATTCTATTTTATTTGGTCTAATTTATTAAAACAAGTATAAGGAAAAAATCAAATGAAGGAAGTAGTAACTGAATTTCCGGCTTTATCATTTTTGTCTAATTTTTTTTACATCATATTCTTTTTGGCAGCTATATGGATATTCGGCAGGATGGGCGACAATATAAATAAGATAAGAAAAATGCTTGAAGATGAATTAATAAAAAAAAAGAATAGTTGAAGATTTTTTTTGATGTATTAAAGCTGCGGAAACCTACCCCACTCCGGCGCCGGTTTCCCAAGCCATATCCAGGCAATAAAATCTATTGTTTCGGGCTCACTGCCTATCTCTCTTAAGCGCTTGTTTAGCTGTCCGCGGTGATGGCTGCTGTGCACGGCAACCTGAAGAATCATTTCTGCAAGGTTGGCTTCTGCCGGCTTTTTGCCGAGAATCTTTTCTATTCTTGCAGCCCATGGAAAATCAATTACTTTATTCAAATCATATTTATCCATTTCATTACTAAACTCATTCAAGCCTTTATAATAAGATCTGAATTCCTGTAATATTAAATTGAGGCTGTTTAACTCCGGCTGATTATTACGATCAAACGGCAAGCCTTTCCAAACGTTGAGATACAATCGCTGGGCGGTGTTATAATGAATTAAAATGTCTTTAAGCTTTTTATCATTCTCCGATTCAGGAAATTTTTGAATAACCTTCCAGACAGTTGAATCCGCCCACTCCATATGATTTAAAAGTTCTATAAGAATTTTTATGCTGTTCATTTATTTTTGAATTCCATTATCTCTGCTTTGATAAAATCTTTAACTCCACCGCGCCCATAGATTTTTAAATGGACGTTTCCAGCATCAGGTTCAATATCAATATTAAACCCGAAGAACGGACAGCATAATCTTTCCTTTTCCACAAATGCGATTAAGTTGATAAGAAGTCTTGATTCATTCGGGAAGACAAACTCATATCCGTCCGGGATCTCTTTTCTTTCTATTGATTGTTTAAATACTTCCTTTGTGTTTCCTACATGCCTTGCGCGTTCTTCTTGATTGAATACGGACATGTCGCAGGCAAAGCTGCTTCCTGATTTATAGCTTTCCATAAACAACTCTTTCTGTTTTGTTCAAGTTACCTTCTAAAATGTGAGACTCAATTAAGCCGCTAATTGATACTAATTATACTAAATTATTCCAGCACTATTTTAGTGGATATTCGTATTAATTAGCGGCTAAAACCAATCGTATAAATAAATAGATCAAACTGAAATTTTTATTTATATTCTTCAGCAGTTTTTATAACCGAGTAATATGCAGGCTTAGGCTGATAATTTTTATCGAACAGCAACGGGTAGGCTGATCTTCCTCTAATCGGCCAGTTGTTGCGCCATGACTGCGCATCCGACATTCCCCAAAACGTAACACGGCTTATCGAATCTTTATTCTCCAAAAATAATTTAAAATATTCCGCGTAACGTTTTGCTTGAATGGTTTCCACCGAATCGGGCAATCCGTTTGCGTAAGGATTCATTGCTTTGGACGGTGTAAACCTTCTGCTTACATCCGCACTGGTATTATTAAATGCGCTCGGAAGAATGTCCATATCAAGCTCGGAAATCATTACTTTGCAGCCTGCTGCAGCATAAGCTTTTATGCTGGAATCAACCGATGCCATAGGAGGGTAATCCAATCCCCAATGCCCCTGTATTCCTATGCCGGTAATCTTGATCCCCTTAGACTTCAAATCCTTAATAAGCTTTACTACCGCTGCTCTTTTGCCGGGCATCCACTGGTTGTAATCGTTGTAATACAACTCCGCGTTAGGATCGGCTTCATGTGCATATTCAAAGGCTTTTTCTATATAATCATTTCCGATAATCTGCAGCCACTTTGACTTTCGCAATTGACCGTTGTCTTCTATCGCCTCGTTGACCACATCCCAGCCGTTTATGCGTCCTTTGTATCTTCCCACAACCTTAAAGATATGGTCTTTCATCCTTTGAAGGAGAACCTTTCGGGTAACAGGCTTTCCGGTTGAATCCTGGAAGACCCATCCTGGAACCTGGCTGTGCCATACAAGGTTATGACCGATTATAAACATGTGATACTTTTCGCCGAGTGCAACATAGCTGTCTGCCGGTGCAAAATTATATTTACCGGGAAGCGGATTAACCGCATCCCATTTTAAAAGATTTTCCGGCGAGATGCTGTTGAAATTTTCTTCGAGACATTTCATCGCCTTCGGATCTTTGCTTAAAACCTGCTCGGTGCTTAATGCTGTTCCAATTAAAAAATCATTTTTGAATGCATCCTTTAAGGTTGTCTGTGCTGCTGCTTCGCCGCAGGTAAATAGAAGTACAAAAGAAAGCAGGAGAAACAGAAACTTTTCGTATTTATTTTTCATAACGGCTCCGGGTAATTATATCATATTTTGAGTAAGAAAATGTTTCAGTACAGTCGAAAATTAGAAGCATTTCATTAGTTGTCTGCAAAGTTAACAATTTTCTTTTATAAATGATTTTTTGCGTGCTGCAGGGCTTATTCTTTCTGCACTTGAAGGATATTTGTCATTTTTCTCAAAGATTGTACCCGGTGCCTTTGAAAAAAGTATAACAGAACACTCCGTCTGCCCCGGCAGCTCTGTATAGATCCCGGATGCCTTTTTAAATATCTTACCCGTCCTATTTTTCCCAGTTCTGTATTTCGATAAAGTTGTCTTCCGGGTCCTTTGCATAAACTACGGTCAGCGTCCCGACACCTTCCATATCCTTTTTTACAACTTCTCCAAGCTGTCCGCCGCCGTGTTCAATTAATCTTGCTAAAACAGCTTCAACAGAATCGACATGAAAGGCAATATGTCCGAAACCCTGTTTGCTAATTTTATTTTCTACATCCCGTAAATTATCAGGTTGATATTCAAATATCTCAAGAGTCGGTCCGTTTTCAAATCCCGGCAGCGCAAGTTGAATGCCGCGGATTTTAACATTATTTATTCCGGTTAGTCTTTCAATCCATTCGCCGGATAAATTTCTTTCCGGGTAAACAGGCTTACATCCAAAAACATCAATATAAAACTGTGAAAGTCTCTTCCAATCCTTTGCGATTAGATTTGTGTGGGAATATTTTATGTTGTGGTTCATATCTACAATATCTCAACTTAATTAACTTCAAATATAAAGTATAAAAAATAAACTCACCGTTGCGCACACTGCGAATTTTTGGCAGCCTTTGCCTAAAATTCAGCACCGGATATTTTTTACACCAATTCCACTAAGCTTCTTCTAACAGAGGATAGGGAATATCTTGCCCGTACGCAAAAGGGTCTCAGCTTTGAGCTCTCCTTTATTTATCCTATGTTTAACGCTCAATTATGGAAAGTTTGCTTCAGAAGTTGCTTGCGGCTTGCTTATCTTAGAAATTATTCATTTAACCGACCGTTGTTTTTAAAAACCTAAGAGACTTTTACCCTCCGGTCTAACACAGGATTTCTTTAATGTCATTCGAAAATTTAAATCTTATTAAGCCTCTTCAGAAGGCAATCGCCGAAAAGGGCTATGAAAAGCCTACAGATATTCAGACACGGGCTATACCGGTTATACTCGATAGGAAAGATATACTCGGCTGCGCGCAGACCGGGACCGGTAAAACGGCTGCCTTTGCACTGCCTATCCTTCAGATACTCCATTCCGAAAGACCTGAAGCTAATTCAAAAAAAGTAATTAATTCTTTAATACTTACTCCAACAAGAGAGCTTGCTCTCCAGGTAAAGGAAAACTTTGCCTTCTACGGAAAGTATACGGGACTTAAGAGTGCAGTGGTCTTCGGCGGCGTCTCCCAGAAAAAGCAAACGGATATTTTAAAGAAGGGAGTTAATATCCTTATCGCTACTCCCGGCAGACTGCTCGACCTGATGAAACAGAATTTAATTTCGCTTAAGGACGTAAAGCTGTTTGTCCTGGATGAAGCGGACCGCATGCTCGACATGGGATTTATTGTTGACATAAATAAGATAATCGCAAAGCTGCCGGCTGAAAGACAAACATTATTTTTTTCGGCAACTATGCCGCCGGAAATTCTAAAGCTTGCCGGGAAAATATTATCTAACCCGGTAAAAGTTGAAATAGCCGCGGAATCACCGACAGTTGATGCAATAAAACAGGGAGTCTACTTTGTGGCGAAGCCTGATAAAAAGGCGCTCCTTGTACATATCTTAAAGGATGTATCGATCGATTCTGCGCTTGTTTTTACAAGGACAAAGCGAGGCGCAGACCAGATTACTAAAGTTCTGAACAACGCAAATATACACGCGGAAGCTATCCACGCTAATAAATCGCAGAATGCAAGACAGAAGGCGCTGAATAATTTTAAGACGAAGAAAACCAGGGTTCTCGTTGCAACCGACATTGCATCGCGCGGAATCGACGTTACCAAGCTTTCCCATGTAATCAATTATGAAATGCCGGAGGAATCGGGGACATACATTCATCGCATCGGAAGAACGGGAAGAGCCGGATTAGCCGGTGTTGCTCTTTCATTCTGCGATAATGATGAAAAGCGTTTGCTGAAGGGAATTAATAAGCTTATAAATATTCCAATCCCGGTAATTAAGGAACATCCCTTTGTCCTTAGTGATAATAAAAGTGAGAGTAAAAATTCCCCGGCGGATAATCCGCATTCCTTTAAGAGAAATTCAGGGAAGGAGCATCACCGGGACAACCGCTTACGGAAGAATAAAAAGAGCCGCATAAGAAATAACCGGCGTAAAAGGAAGAACAAATCAGCCCGGGTTAATGATTAAAAACCTATTAAGACTCTATCTTAGAGTTATAATTATTTGAATAACCGGGCAACCGGAAGATTTAATTTAGCTGCTCGGAGCTGTTTATAATTCGAATAAAAAATATTGAAGAAGATTTTTAATATTACCCTTAAAAATAAGAATTATAAATAGTCAGGTTTTTTTCCAATTAGTACTGAAATTCAGTTCTCTTATCATCTGAAAGTTATTTATACATTTTATATTAAAAGTCTTACATACATCGGGGATATGTCGATTTGCACCTAAGCTGGAAGGTTTTGAAGTTTCTGTTGTTACAAGCATCTGTTAATAACGTCTTTAAGTGCATATGATATTAAAAAAGGATCTCTGCCTATCTTTTCTAATGCTTCATCGGTAGGATTAGCTATATACCCGCCGTAAGTTACCCTGGCAACCAAATCTTGTTCAGCCTCTTCATCAAGTAATAATGAATTTCTAACTTCTGTTTGCTCTGCCCATTCCGCAAGCTCATCCTTTTCACCATTCTTATCTCTGGTATCGGAAAACTCTTCGTATACTTCAACAGGGATTTTAATCCTGCCTTGTTGACCTTGATAAATAACCCAATCCCAGAATTCCGGGACGCGAGTTAAAGGATAATAGTCGCGTTTGGCATCGATTAAAGTATTAGCGTCTAAAAGATATAGTAACAAAACAATATTTTCTCCTATTCAAATTGATCCGTTTGAAATAACCTGTGAACTTTAAGCGGTTTTATGTCCAGCAGCATTCCGGCTTTTGTAGTCGTTAACGCTCCGGAATATAATAGGCGCTGAACTAAGCCAACTAACATTCCTAACTTATAATTCTTTAATATATAATAGTCGGGTCCGCCTTCTTTCTGCTTGTTTTTGTCTTTAGTAGCTTCCCGGTTTTGAAACCATTTTTCATAATAATAATCTCTCAATCGTACCCATAAGGAATAGTCTATATCGCCGCGTTTATGAAGACGGTAAGCAATATGAGTACTGCTTAATCTTTTTGAATACGCATATTCGGTTATATCAGCCTGCAAAGCTTCAAAGCTTTTATTAGTAATTTTAAATTGTTCGAATTCAACGGCAGGCAGTAAAAATTCACTCGCTGCATCATTACAGAATTTTTCAATATCTTTATCAAAGTAAGCTCCGCTTATACCGGTTCTACCAAGGATTAAATGAACCACCTCATGTATCAAGGTAAAAGACCACGCTGATTCGGTATCCTGATCATTTATTATTATAAACGGCGCAACATCATCGGATAATGCAAATCCTCTAAAAGCAGTAAGTGCAATATTGCTATGATATGAACCCAAATTTCCCTTCAGCAAGACAAAGATGCCTTTTGATTCAATCTTCCGCCTTAAAAATCGAAATGCTTCTTTATGATTTAACTGATTGCGAAACTCGGTAAGGTTAATATTAATAACCCTTCGGATAGTCTTAACGACACTTAAAATACCATCTTCAACTTTATGCTTTCCGATAAACTCTAAATGAGTCCCTTCATCTTCATCTATTAATGTCTGGCGAATGGTACTTTGACGCGCTTTAATATCACGGATCAGGACATTAACATTTACGTCCTCGCTCTCTTCAAATGAGGCGGGCAAAGTTCTAAAATCCTCGCCTCTATCGCCAATGACCGGCGGTCTGTCAAGATAAAAAGTTAAAAGAGGCAGATGATATTGTTTGGACATTTTAAGAAGAAGAGTCCTGGAAGGTTCAGTCTTACCGCTTTCATATTCAATAAGCTTTTCGGCGGCGCTCTTTTTTTTACCGTCGCGAATAGAAAGTTTATGAGCAGCTTCTTCTAATGAAAGAAGTGAATTTTGTCTTGCCCACGCAATAATTTGGGGTTTAACTTTTGCCATCTTATATCTGCTCTTTAAAATCTTTTCTCATAGCGATCAATTCTGAAATAAAAATTAATGTAGACTAAAAAATATTCTTCAATTACCGGCTATAATTTAATAACTTTATTCAAGAAAAGTAATTTGACTTAGCCGGATTACAGTATACTCCCTGCTTTTTTACCAATTAAAGATGCAGCCGGTATTTTTAATTATAATAAGTTTTAAGCTATTTTAATTTTTCAAAATACTTTTGAATATCCGAAAGCCACCTTCTCCTTTTTTTATCGGAAACAAATTTAACCATACTCAGATTAATCCACTTTCTATTTTTATATCCCGTTTTCCAGAACGTTCCAAATAGAACAGCTTTTTTAATCGCATTACCAAATAATATCCGGTAACCAAAAGATGCGGTGTTCATTGTTGTTATTAAGGTCATTCCGTTTATCTTAAGAAATCTTTTTTTCATAAAGCCTCTGCCGGTATAATCGTAAGCTACTCCGGGGAAAATTACTTTATCAATAAATCCTTTTGTAAGCGCCGGCATTAATTCCCACCATATAGGAAAAATGAACACTAAATGTTCTGCATCCTCAAGACGCTGCTTATATTCAATCACTTTTGGGTCAACAGCTTTCCTATCTTTAAACCCCCTTAAATCCTCGGATGACATTACCGGGTTAAATCTTTCTTTATCAAGATGAATTAAATCCGTTTTATGCCCGGCTTTATTCAGACCGGCTAAAACAGCATTCAAAACAGCGTTGCAATAACTTCCTTCATAGGGATGATTAAAAACTATTACTACTTTCATTTTGCGCCTTTTTTAGCACAAAAATAATAACCGGGTTAAAGCTTAGTCGATAACAATTGTTAAGAAATAACCGGCTATATTTTATTTCTTATCCTGCTTAAGGAAACGGAGGTTATGCCTAAATAAGATGCGATATAATGCTGGGGAATGCGTTGTATTATCTGCGGCTTTTCCTTTATTAAGTTTAGGTAACGGTCTTTAGGTTTGTCCTTTATTAAAGAAAGAAAATGCTTCATATAATTAAGTTGACGCTCTAATGATATTTTCAATAAGAGATCATTAAATACCGGATTTTCTTCCATGATTTTATCAAAGTCTTTCTTCTTAATAAAATGAAGAACGGAAGGTTCTACGGATTCAATATTAAAAAGACTTGCCTGCCTCTTATTAAAACTTTCAATCGAGGAGACAGCTTCGTTTTCAAAAAAGAACTGGAAGGTGACATCTCTGCCCCGGTTATTGAACCACAATCTTAAACATCCTTTTTCAATTAGATAAGCTTTATTTGAAATCTCACCTTCATTTAAAAGAATTGTTTTGCCCGGAACTTCCAGGCGCTTCCATAAGTGCTCGTAATTATGCCATTCTACCTGCGGTACTATTTTCTCAAGATTTTCAATTACCATATTCATTTAATATTACCGGCTTATTACATATAATCCCGATTCCCGGGACAAGTTGTTGAAACTCAACACTGCCGAATAAATTATTTAAATATTTCCGCTTCTGTTTTATTTCTTTAAAGCAAAAATCTTCTTATTTAAAACTTCTACTCTCAAAATGACGAAAATATTTTCTGTCATAGTGCGGACCTTGACAGCCCGGAACACCGGATTATGCCCCGGCTCCGCCCGGCATGAAACCTTATAACGTTATACCGCTTTTTTACGTTGTGAAGGTTTTAATTCCCCTTTATTATATTTATGAATAATGCTTGAAATTAAAGTTTGATAGGGAATTCCTTCCTCAACCGCTTTTACTTGTATATCGTGATAATCTTTGGAAGTTAAACGAATATTAATTCTTTTATTTTTTGTAATACTTTCTTTTGCAGCTTTAACATAGACTTTTTGGTCTTTCTTTTTAATCGGTTTCCATTCACCTTTGTTGTAAGATTCTATTAATTCCTTTTCTTCTTCATCTAAGTATTTCATGTCTTTTCCTTTCCTTCTTTTTTAAAATATTTTTTGGTTGCCTCTCTGCTTGGATAAATTGTTTTTAGAAAATATTTCTTGTCATCTTCAACAAATGGAACTATGTATGCATAATCTCTAACATTGACAATAAACATTTTTTGGTTCGGATATTTCTGTTTATTCGGATGTTCAACTACTTCTAATAATTTATTATTTGACAGAGATAGTACAATTTCCTCAAAAGATATATTCCTTGTCTCTTTTAAGAGATTATTTTCATCTTCATCCCAGGCATAATATTTCATTTTGCAAATATCCTTTGTGTGCCTATTTGACACAATCAAAAATTAAAAAACCTTGGGACTAAATCAAGTTTAATCTTTTACTTTATTCGGCACTTTCGTGCAGCGGCATAACGCATCCGCTCGCCCAGAACAGCAATGCTGCTTAAAACATTAACGCCAATAATTTTATAAAATTTCTTTTATACAAACAACCTTAAAAAGCAACTTACTTTTACAACTAAACTTTATTTAAAGAACAAACCCGTAAAGATTAAAGAGATCTGCTTGGAGCGCGGTTTAGGCATTTATTCATATTTACTCATCTTCAATATGTCTTCCGGTTTTAAATCAATTATTTCCCTATCGGAATATTTAGGATTATTTTGTTTGAATAATTTGACTATATGTAACCCTATTGCATATCCGCTGCCAACCGGAATATCTTTACTACCCGACATTACTTTATTAATTCTATCATGTCCCTTCATAAGAATTTCGGGTTTAATTAATTTCCAAACATTTCCTTCTTGTTCTCTATTTATCATTGTAGTCCATGGATTTTCCACACCTTTATATAGATTTGAAGCAAACGCATCTGCCCTTCCTTCAAAGATTAGGTATTCTAATAAGGTGAAGTCGGAATCTTTCCAGTTCATAGAAATCCACGTGCTATGATGATATTCATGAGCTAATACCATAGGTAAAGTCTTTTCCCATTGTGGAAATGTAGGGTCTATCATTATAATAATTTTGCCGCTGCCGAGGGTAACACCGTTCATGCAAAGATTATATTTAACAAAAAGATCATGCATTGCCGGATTTGCAGGCATAAAAATTATTTTTGTATCAGGTCCGGGAAGATTTGATGTAATATTTGATAATGCCTTTTTTGCAACATCCAATAAATCGCTGCTTCTCAACAGTTCAACCTCTCTTTTCAGTAAACCACCGGGTTGATAAGGAATGCGGATTGTTTCAAACATAAAAGCAGCCTCTGCGCCGTTAATAATCTCATTTCTAATTGGTTCATAAATTATATTGTTGGAAGCTGATGTTAAGTCTGAGATATTTTGTTGACTTAAATAATCATCAAAAAGGGAATAAGCTGTTATTATTTCAAACTTCTGGTTATTGATTGTAACTTTTGTTCTTTCAAATTCATTTGCATCACTCTGACATCCGAGCATTTGAAATAAAACAAATAACGGAAAATACAACTTGATATTTTTCATTTTTTGTAATTCCTTAAAAATATTAATTATTGCCTGACATTATTGATTAGACGCCTAACTGCTTGTTATCCCGGTTCCCGGGACAAGTTGTTGAAATTCAACTCCGTTTGAATTTTTTCTTATAATTATCTACATTGGCTGTCGCGTACAAATCTGCGAAAGTAATAACCCGGTATTTTTCTGCCATGGTGTGGGACGTAATTGCCCGGATAAGATAACGTATGTGTCTTTATAAATTCTTAAGTCTATTTATCTCTTTTTTTATTTCTTCAATTATTTCTTTGTTGGCTATTTCTCCATCTAAGCTGAAAATAATAAAAACTTTACCACCATATTTTTTTTCGAAATCTGCAAAGCTTTTCTTCATTCTCTCTGATGGAGAATAATTTCCAAAATTTGCTTTGGCAGTTACCGGTTTAATTTGTATACCGAACATTCTATTACCAACCTTAGCAACATAATCAACATCACCTGCGTGGTCAAGGTTAGAGTCGCTTTCCTCAAAAATTATTTCTGCAAAATATTTTGCCAAAACCTCATTAACGACTGACTTTTCTCTTAGGAAGCCGTCATATGTTCTGTTAATTGTAAGATTATGAATATAATCAATACAATCCTGTAAGGTAAGTTGACTGAATGCAGCCTGCCATTCCGGAATTACAACTGCGGTAATTTTTTCATAAAGTCGTTCACCTAGTTCACGCAAATTTTCTGAAGATATTTTAACTGGTGACTTTGAATCCGTATAAGCATTTGCAAAATACCAACCTTCCCATTCTTCAATCGTTCTTGGCTGGCATTCGCGTATAAGCGCCATAACAGCGCCGACTTTATTCGGTCTCGAAAGCTGGTAGGTCTGGCAAGTATAATTTAAGACTTTTTCCTTTTTCCCGAATTCCAGAGAGTATTTTTTAAAGGGCATATCGATAATTTTTTAATTTTTCTCTTAAAACTTCATCCCGTTGTCTGAATAATTTCTTAAACTTTGATTTATAAGTGTAACTAGAAGCTTCATCGACCATTGCAAATCCATTTTTTAAAATGTGAGCGTTGATGAAAGTTTTGTTTTCCAAATAAAGATAACAAAGTAGATTATTTTCTTTATCATATTTTTCTCCATCAAATCTCATGAATACTTTGGCGTGAGCAACCTTATCTTCTAAAAATTTCTTTCCTTCCCAATTTACATCTTCTGTTAAGAATTTATAAAACTCAGGATAGGGAAGAATACCGATTAATCTAATTGCCAAGCCGTTTTCAAGAATTAATTTATCAATAGATATTATCGTTTCAACTCTATAGAGCTCTTCTCTTTTACTACTTCCATTCTTATCAATTTTTGAACCAAACTGTAATTTTTTTGGATCAACCTTTTTATCAAGCTTATGTGGGTCTTTGAAATAATAAGGCAGTAATTTTATTTCATTTTCATAAACTAATTTATTCTCTTGTTGTATTATAAAATCGTACGAAGTTCCGTTAATATCTGTTTGTTTTACATTCATTTTCCCTTTTATGATAGGAATAAATTCTTTGTTTATTTCATAACCAACGGAACAACGATGTAAGTTTCTTGCAGCTAAGGAAGTAGTCCCGCTTCCTAAAAAAGGATCTAATATTTTATCTCCTGCAAATGAGAACATTTTAATCAATCTAGCAGGTAGCTCTTCAGGAAACATTGCAATATGACCATCTTGTTTAGCACCGCCGAAATTCCAATGTCCTGAAAAATAAGTATTCCATTCATCTGTAGATAAAACTGAAAGTTCTTTTTGCTCTTTCGTTGGTCTGGGAGAACTTCCAGGTTTTTTAAAGATAAGTATAAATTCATAATCTATTTTTAATATACCGTTTCTTGGGTACGGAAAGCTTCCCATGATTGAAGCGCCGCCTGTTGTATTTGTTGTAGTAACCTTTTGCCAAATAATAGCGCCCATATAATCGAGACCGATTATCTCGCAAAATTTTATAATTTCAGTCCGAATAGGAATTACTTTGTATCTGCCATAATAAACAGAACGTGCAAATTGATCCCCAATGTTTATACAAAGACGGCATCCTGGATGAAGAACCCGGTAACATTCATTCCAAACCAAATTTAAATTATTTATATAACTCTCATAACTTTCATTATAGCC
>JBJKRP010000251.1:0-4303 GCA_046704565.1 Ignavibacteriaceae bacterium
GGAGAATTTGTTAAGGATGACCTTGACCTGCTTCTTAAAAGTAAATCTCCGAAAACAAAACGGGACATAGAATCCATGATATCAATTAAATTATAAGAGGTGTTATGCCGGAGTTACCCGATCTAACTGTATTTGCGATGAATTTAACTTCAAGATTAAAAGGTAAAGAAATCAAAGCCGTAGATTTTTATGAATTAAAGAGATTAAATGTAACAACCGATAAGCTGCAGGAATCAATTTGTAATACTGCTATCCGTGAAATAAACCGTGCGGGAAAGGAGATTGAGTTTGTATTTTCTAACGATGCAAGGCTTTTGGTGCATTTAATGCTTTCAGGCGGATTTTCTATTGTTAAAGATGTCCAAAATATTAAATTCAAAATTATAACTTTAACTTTTTCCGACGGCAATTCTCTTGTAATAAATGACCCTAAAGGCTTGGTCACTTTAACTATAAACCCTATACCGAGCAAAGTACCGGATGCTCTTGATGTTAGTCCAGGCTACTTAAAGGAGAAAATTCTTGAGAAGCGCAGGACGGTAATCAAAGCATTCCTAATTGATCAAAAAATAGTCCGCGGTATCGGCAACGCATATGCCGACGAAATATTATGGAAAGCAAAAATTTCTCCCAAATCAATTGTTGGAAAATTACCGGACAAAGTAATTGATGAATTGTTAAGTTCAACGAGAGATGTATTACTCGATGCAATTGAACAAATAAAGAAAATTAAGCCGGATATTATTTCCGGTGAGGTAAGAGAATTTTTACAGGTACACAATCCTGGTCGACGGACAAGCCCAACAGGTTACCCAATTGTTAAGGAACAAATAGCTTCTAAAACTACATACTTTACTAATGAACAAATATTATATTCATAACGTACTTTCTCCGGTGATTAGCTTAAATAAGGAAATGGATATTTTCTAAAATTATGTTGGATTTAAACTAATATTACTATGAAAGAAATATACTTCCATAAAGTGTCGGAATGGAGAAACTGGCTTTCATTTCATCACGATAAATCAGAGGGGATCTGGATGGTCTATTACAAAAAACAATCCGGCAAACCTTCAATAGATTATAAAGAAGCTCTCGATGAAGCATTATGCTGGGGCTGGATTGACAGCATCATAAAAAAAATAGATGATGAAAAGTTTGTCCGCAAGTTTACTCCCAGGGATGAAGACAGTAAGTGGTCGGAAGTAAATAAGAAAAGGGCGGAGGAGCTGATAAGCGAAAAAAGGATGACCGAATTTGGTTTTGCCAAAATAAATGCAGCTAAGGGAAACGGTATGTGGGGTAAAAGCGATAGACCGCAGCTTAAATATGAAATGACGAATGAATTTGAAGAAGCGCTTGCAAAAAATAAAAAAGCCAAAGAATTTTTCGAGAGCTTATCAAAAACAAATCAAAAGCAGTTCCTCGGCTGGATTGAGTCTGCAAAGCTTCCGGCAACCAGGAAGAAGAGAATAAAAGAATCTGTCTCGCTTTTATCGAAAGGAGAGAAACTCGGACTGAGATAGACTCGATGCTTGATACCTAATAACGAGCGACGTCAGGCATAAAGGATAAAATATTGTGCATCAGCCTGCTTTAACGATCTCCTGATCTTTATACTGAAGCTGGTAAAGTCGATAATAGATACCGTGCTTTGCCAGGAGTTCCTGATGATTGCCTATCTCTCTAACCTCGCCTTTGTGCATAACAATTATGTTGTCGGCATTTTGAATTGTTGATAGCCGGTGTGCAATAACGATTGCCGTCCTGCCGATAAGAAGCTTTTCAATCGCTTTCTGAATAAGAATTTCGGTTTCTGTATCTACGCTCGAAGTGGCTTCGTCAAGAATTAAAATTTTCGGATCGAAAGCGAGCGCGCGTGCAAAGGAGATAAGCTGCTTTTGTCCCACGCTTAAAGTAGCCCCGCGCTCTTTAACTTCCTCATTATATTTATCAGGCAGCTGTTCTATAAACTTGTCTGCGCCTACGATCCTGGAAGCTTCAATAATTTTCTCCAGCGGCATTTCTGTATTGTCCATGCTGATGTTTGAGCGTATTGTCCCTGAAAAAAGAAACACATCCTGGAGAACGATTGAAATATATTTTCTTAAATCTCTTTTGTCCATCGTACTTATATTAATACCGTCAACAAGGATTGAGCCTTTATTGATGTCGTAAAAACGTGAAAGGATGCTGATCAAACTCGTCTTACCGGCTCCGGTATGACCGACGATTGCAACGGTCTCACCGGGATTTATCTTGAACGAAACGTCCTTCAGCACGTACTCTTCATCATTGTAAGCAAACCACACATTCTTAAATTCAATTGAGCCTTTAACATCTTCAACCTTTACAGGATGTTCGGGATTCTGAACGAACGTTTTGTTGTCGAGCAGCTTAAATATTCTTTCTGAAGAAGCCATTGCAGTCTGCATGATGTTATATTTTTCCGAAAGGTCCCGGATCGGTCTGAAAAACATTTCCGTATATTGAAGAAAAGCAAACAGGACGCCGATTGTAAGATTACTGCGGATAATCTCGCCGCCGCCGTACCATATAATCAAGCCTACTGCAACGGAGCTCAGAACTTCTACGCTTGGATAAAACAAGGCATAATAGAAAATTGATTTTATGTTTGCCTGCCGGTAATCGTTATTTATGCCTGCAAACTTTTTGATCTCTTCCTTTTCCTTATGAAAGATCTGGACGACGTTCATGCCGGTAACGTGTTCCTGCATGTAAGCGTTTAGCCTCGCAAGGTGAAGCCTTACGTCCCGGTAGCGCTCTCTGACTTTTCTTCTAAACAGAAATGTACCGTAAATAAGCGCCGGCAAAACTGATAAGGTAACAAGAGACAGCTTAAAGTCCAGAGTGAACATAAAAACAAGTATCCAGAAAATTATAAAGACATCGCTGAATACCATTATGATGCCGGAAGAGAAAAGTTCGTTTAACGACTCAACGTCGTTGGTTACCCGCGTAACCATTCTGCCTATAGGCGTTTTATCAAAGAACTTTAGCGCAAGCTTTTGCGTGTGCGAAAAGATTTGTACCCGTAGATCGTAAATAGTCTTTTGTCCGATATACTGCGTAAAATACGTCAGGAAATATTGAATTATCGCTTGCAGCAAAAGTGTACCTAACAAGATCAGAACAATGACCAGTAAGCCTTTGTAATCACCGTGTGCAATATCCTGATCGATAGCAATCTTGGTCAGATATGGTCGTAGCGGACCTAATCCTGCAACAATCACGTTCAATATAATTGCGAAAATAACATACTTCCTGTAAGGCTTGATGTATTTGAGAAGCCGCTTCATCAGCTTTGCGTCGTATGCTTTACCTAATACTTCGTCTTCGCTTTTATAATCGTTAGCCATAAATATTTTTCATTCAATTCAATCTTCTTGAACTTAAGCTAATCTTCATCCTAAGTTAGTTCAAGTTAAGAGTAAGTTATTTAGATTACCTTGTGATAGCTTTTTCCTTCGACAAAAGCTTTTATATTTTCAACCGTAGTATCCATAATTCTTTCCACCGCCTCAACCGAATCGAAAGCCATGTGGGGAGTAATGATTACCTTCTCGTTTCTTAAAAGAATATTTCTTTTCAATAATGCTTCGAGATGTTCGACAGAAACGTTCTTCGTCAGCATCTGGTTTTCTTCTTTCAATAATTCTTCGCCTTCAAAAACATCGAGACCGGCGCCGCCGAATATCCCGTTCTCAATCGCGTAATACAGCGCTTGCGGCTCAATGATCCCGTTGCGCGCCGTG
Source organism: Ignavibacteriaceae bacterium (assembly GCA_046704565.1). Taxonomy (GTDB): domain Bacteria; phylum Bacteroidota; class Ignavibacteria; order Ignavibacteriales; family Ignavibacteriaceae; genus FEN-1297. The sequence goes on from JBJKRP010000251.1 coordinate 3,777, forward strand.
TTGATAAACAGCGTACCCTTTTTTACCTTCGTGATATTTCCCATATTAATTAGATGATGAGTATGCTGATTATAGGGACAATGCAGAGTAATTATGTCCGAGTTTTCAAGCAGTTCATCTAATGAGGCATACTTAAAATCAAGCAGTTCTGTAAGCATGTGGTTCGCCTTAACGTCAAATACGAGCACCTTCATGCCGAAGCCTTTTGCAATCTTAATTACATGAACGCCGATGTTGCCTGCCCCGATCACTCCTAAAGTTTTTCCTTTAAGATCAAATCCCTGCAGACCGTTGAGCGCGAAGTTATTGCTTATCGTTCTAACGTAAGCCCGGTGAAGATTTCTCGATAAGGCAAGTATCAAAGCAAACGTATGTTCCGCAACGGTGTTCTCTCCGTAAAACGGAACGTTGGCTACTGAAATGTTTTTCGACTTAGCGGTCTGAATATCGATATGATTAAATCCCGTGCTACGCGTTGCAACCAGTTTCAGACGCTTAGCCTTCGATAAGACATCTGCCGTTTGATT
>JBJKRP010000252.1:0-5171 GCA_046704565.1 Ignavibacteriaceae bacterium
CCGAAAATTGCAGCCATATTTGCTATCAGAACACTGATAGCAGCCGCTTTACCGGTGGTTGACATTAAACCGGTGACCGTTGTAGCAGAACCCTGATAAACATCCGGAACCCACATGTGGAACGGAAACGCAGCAATCTTGAAAGAGAAGCCGATTAGGAATAAGAGTACTCCGGCATCAAACAAAAGATTATGTTGGAGCGATGCAAACTTTGAGGTAATGATGTCAATCGAAGTCGACTGCGCCGTTCCGTATATCAGCGCAATTCCATAGACAATAAATCCCGTAGCAAAGGCACCGAGTAAAAAGTATTTAAGCGAAGCTTCGTTAGCTGTTAATCTCTTCCTGTTAATGCCGGCTAAGGCATAAAAGCTTACGGACATCACTTCAAGACCGAGAAATATTACGAACAAATCTTTCGCGCCAGCCATCAGCATCATTCCAAGCACCGAGCATTGCAGCAGCAGATAATACTCGCCGTAATATGTTCCATACTTTTTCAGATAATCAATTGAAAGAAGCGAGACAATAGCCGCACCGAAAGTGAAGATAAAATCGAATACGTTTACATTCCCGCCGGTCGCCAGCATGTTCTGGAAAACCACAGAAGTTGAGTTGACATAAAACAGCGCGTGGAAACCGGAAGCTAAAAATACGATTACCGAAAACCACGGCAGTACTTTCTCACTCTTCTTAAAATACATTTCTATTAAAAGCGAAACTAAAATGCCCGCGCCTAATATTACCAGCGGTAAAATGTTAAAAATATCTTGTTGCGAAGCGATCAAATTTGAATAGTTGTTCAGCATAATATTATTCTATAAATAAAATGTCTTCGTCTGTTTTTTCAATTGTTAATTTATGTTCTTCCTCAAGATGAACGACCAGTTTGTAGTGATTGTTGAAATCAAAAACGTCTTTATCCTTTTCAACCACAATCATCTTGATAGATTCATATTTTGTTACGGCTTCCTTCAAGCTTTTGAATTGCTTGAAATAGATTTCAGTGAAGCTTTCCGTCTCATTAAAATATATTGACTTAGAGCCCGGCGAAAAATCCATTATAATATCGTCATCAATCATTAACTTGAGCAGCCAGCATTTAAACGGCAGTAGAATCCGGTTGCCGTAATAAAGCCCGGTCAAATTATTTTTCAAGGTATCTTCAATCGTTTCCATCTTATCCTCTCCCATAAAAGAATATCAACCAGATAACTGCAAAAATAGGAACAAGTATTATCAAAGAATATTTAATTATATAAGTAAAAAAGCTCGGCATCTCTATGCCTGCTCTCTCGCTGATTGACTTCACCATAAAGTTCGGTCCGTTGCCTATATAAGTAATAGAACCGAAGAATACCGCCGCAACGGAAATCGCGCGCAGGTAAATCTGGTCCAGGGTAACAAAGTGCGCTACTTGCAGCTTATCAGCCACATCCAGTCCGTATTTGCCCATCGCAGCGCTGAGAAAATTCATATATGTCGGAGTATTATCAAGCACTGCGGAAAGACCGCCGGTTGCCCAGTAAAAAACTCCTGCGCTCAGCCTGTTGCCGAAAATATGCGCCTCGCTTGCAATTAATTGCAAAGCGGGAACCATAGTCGCAAAAATACCAATGAACAAGTACCCGACTTCCTTTATCGGCTCAAAATCAAATTCATTATCTTTAAGGATTCCTTTGTCGGCAAATTTATATGAAAGATAAACTACGGCAAACATAATTATCTCTCTTAGCCCGAAAGGAAGCGGAGATAAATTTGGGATCCAGCTTATAACGGTCGGGTCGATAAAGACCGATAAAATTATAACACCGAGAAAGATTAAATTCTTATATCCTTTGAATTGAATCTTTCCGCTGTAAGCCGCTTCCCTGCCGGTATCTTTTTTATTGCTTATATCGAACAAATAAAAAGCAAAAAGGATAAGCAGCAATGCCGGAATCCAGATATACCAGACATTTTCAATCACCCAGAAAAACGGAACACCGCTTAAGAATCCTAAAAACAGCGGCGGGTCTCCAATCGGCGTTAAGGCTCCTCCAACATTACTTACAATAAAAATAAAAAAGATAATGTGGTAAGGCTTAATCCGGTTCCTGTTCATCCTAATAAAAGGTCTAATCAGCAGCATTGACGCGCCCGTTGTACCGATTACATTCGAGATGACCGCGGCTATCAATAAGAAAACAACATTAACAAGCGGAGTTGATTTTTTATCTACTCTAATCAAGATTCCGCCGGAAGCAACAAACAAAGAGCTAAGCAGCGCAATGAAAGAAATATACTCGGTTAGTGTATGAAGAAGCGAGTGGTAGTTATTCAAAAATAAAATATAATAAACCACAACCACCGCGCCGAGCAGAACCGAAACCTTCGGATAATGCTTTTCCCAAAAATGCTTGTAGAAAAGCGGACCCGTTGCAATCATCAAAAGAAGCAACACAAACGGGATTATCATGTACGGAGCCGGAAGTAAATGCTCTATTCCAGATGCATTCACAGCCGCTTTAACCGACGTATCCGCCGCAGTCTGAGCAGCAGCCTTCAAATTGAAAAAGAACAATAACAAAACCGACAATGCTATAATTCTATATTTCGGTTTACCATGCTTTATCACCAATCAAAGCCTTATGGTAATTATTATTAAAGCCCATTGTCTTTTGTGGCAAAACCTGCTGAATAACATTTTGAGTTGACTTTGCCGAGATTTTTAAAAAAGTGCTTGGATAGATTCCTATCCAGATTACAAAAACAAAAATAGATGCAAGGATGAACATCTCTCTCTTATTCATGTCTGTAAGGTTGTTCATCTTAGGATTCTTGACCTCGCCGAAGTTAATTTTCTGATACCACCATAATAAATAAACCGCGGCAAAGATAACTCCGCTTGTAGCAAAGACTGTGTAAGCCCAGCTATTAAGCACCGGCGATTTAAATGAGCCGAGCAGGATTAAAAACTCTCCGACAAAACCGTTCAAACCCGGAAGTCCGACCGACGATAAAGTTGCAATCATTAAGAAAACGGAATAGATAGGAACTACCTTCGCAATGCCGCCGTACTCGGAAAGTTCTCTTGTGTGAGTTCTTTCGTAAATTACTCCGACCATCAAGAATAAAGCGCCGGTTGAAAGTCCGTGGTTTACCATCTGTATTACCGCACCTTGAATCGATTCCTGGGTAAGAGCGAAAATTCCAAGCACCACAAAGCCAAGGTGTGCGACTGATGAATAAGCAACAAGCTTCTTCATATCCGTCTGGACCATCGCAACAAGCGCACCGTAAATAATTCCGATGATTGCAAGAACGGAAATGTATGGCGCAAATGTAATTGCAGCCTGCGGGAAAAGCGGCAGGCAAAATCTCAGCAAGCCGTAAGTTCCCATCTTCAGCAGAACACCGGCAAGAATAACGCTTCCTGCTGTGGGCGCCTGTACGTGCGCATCCGGCAGCCACGTGTGTAGCGGAAAAATCGGGACCTTAATTGCAAAGCTGAATGCAAACGCGAGGAACATCCAATCCTGAATATGAGTTTGAATTGTTGGTCCGACACTATATAACTCGATTAAGTCGGTTGAGAAATGTCCGAGCGGAGTTGAGGCATAAACAGCCAGCCAGATAATTGCAACGAGCATCAGCAAGCTGCCGAACATTGTATAAAGGAAAAACTTTACCGTTGCGTAAACTCTCCTGTCGCCGCCCCAGATGCCGATGATAAAGTACATCGGTATCAGCATGGCTTCCCAGAAGATGTAGAACAAAAACAAATCGAGCGAAACAAAGACTCCGAGCATTCCTACTTCGAGCATCAGCATAAAGAAGGTAAACTCTTTAACTTTGCTTGTAATCGCCTTCCAGCTTGAAAGCAACGTCAACGGCGTAAGGAATGTTGTAAGCAAAACAAGAAGAAGAGAGATGCCGTCTATACCGACATGATAGCTGATATGCAGATTTGCAATCCAGTTGAACTTGTCCATTAACTGGAAGCCGCCTTTGTTTATATCGTAACCGCCATAAAGGAACAGAGAAATTATAAATACAATTATCGAAACTGCAAAGCCGAAATACTTAATCAGGCTCTCTTTACTTTTGTTTATAAACAGAAGTAAGATTCCTCCGGCTAACGGAGCTAAAAGTAAAAAAGAAATTAAATGGTTGTTTTCCATAAACTGTAAGTCTTGGTCTTATATTATAAACTTAGAATTAACCAGAACAATGCCGCAACAATACCGAGCATCATCATTAAGGCATAAAACTGCGCTACGCCGGTCTGCATCCGTCTGATTCTTTTAGAAACGTAATCAATTACCGAAGCGGCGCCGTTAACAACTCCATCGATAATCTTGCTGTCCGTAAATTTCCAGAGGATTTTTTCGGAGCCCTTAACAAGCGGAGTAACAACCGCTGCGTCGTAAGCTTCATCAACAAAATATTTGTTGAGAAGAAGGTTGTAGAATCCTTTGAACTTCTTGCTGTATGCGTCCGGCAAATCCGTTCTCTTGGTATATAAATACTTTGCATAATAAATACTGGCAACCGCGCCAACGATAGTTATAACCATCAATAAAATCTGCATGCCATGCCCGTAGGAACCGTACACAGCGAGCCTGTTGTTTGCCTGAGAGAAAATAGGCTCAAGCCAATTCTCAAATAAGTTTCCGTGAGGACCGGAGAATAACTCCGGTATCCCGATAAAGCCGCCGATTGCAGATAGAATTCCGAGAATGATCAGCGGAATCGTCATTACCTTAGGAGATTCATGGGGATGCTTGTCATGCCCGAATCTTTCTTCACCATAAAAAGTAAGATAGACAAGACGGAACATGTAGAAGGCTGTTAACAAAGCGGTAAAAGCTCCGATAAACCAGTAAAAAAAATTTCCGTTTGCAAACGAGTACCACAGAATATCGTCTTTGCTGAAGAATCCCGAGAAAGGCGGAATGCCTGAAATTGCAAGGGACGCAATCAGGAATGTTATGAAAGTTGTCGGCATATATTTTCTAAGTCCGCCGTAGTTGCGAATATCCTGGTCGTCATGCATTGCATGTATTATTGAACCGGCGCCGAGGAATAATAATGCTTTAAAGAATGCGTGAGTCATTACGTGAAAAATTCCTGAAGCAAAAGCGCCGACGCCCATCGCAAGGAACATGTATCCAAGCTGGCTGATTGTT
>JBJKRP010000253.1:0-16364 GCA_046704565.1 Ignavibacteriaceae bacterium
TAGTATTCCAAGGCTGCCTGTGGATATTCCGATAACAAGCTTGAATGTGGTAAGAAAAACTGCAGCTATAACCGATGAAAGCGCAATCTTCTTTTTCTCCGATAACCCTTTGAGCTCACTGCTCATACAAACACTTATAAATTATAAATTGAAAATCTTATACCCCGGCATCCGGAGGTTATCTTACTATCTTAAAATTGAAGTTAGGTGATTGAAACTTTCCCATCAACCTCAGCCAGAGAGGCAGTATCATCTCCATTCCTCTTGCCGCTGTTATATCGCCAAGATCAATTACCGACTTCCATCCGAACCATTCTTTTAATATTGATATTACTTCTGATTTTGCTTCTTTATCATTGCCGCACAGAAATACATCATGCTCGCCTTCCAGCAGCGCCGGGTTAACCATCAGCTTACAGCTCATCGTATTTAATGCCTTTACCATCTTTAATCCCGGATATGCTTTTTGAATTATTTCGCCAAGGGAATCCGTATTACAAATAGAAAGAGCCGGCGGCATGCCTCGTGAAAAATCCAGGGGATTGGCGGCATCAATTAAAATCTTACCGTTTAGATTTTCTTTCCCGGCAAGATTCAGTGCATCGAGCGAGGCGCCTCCTGCAGTACAATTAAATATAATATTGCCGTGACCTGCAGCCTGAGCAAAAGTACCGTGGGAAGCATTCAAGCCGTTCTGTCTATTCCATTCAATTGCTTTTTCATTATCTGTTGTTCTAGAGCCGAGCATTACGTTGTTGCCCAACTGGATAAGCTTTGTCCCTATTGTCTGCCCCACAATACCTGTTCCAAGAATTCCTATATTCATTTTCGCCTCAAATATGATAAATAAAGAATTACTACCCGGCTTTAAATATTATTTTCTTCAAAGTTCGTAAAATAAAGCTATAATAACAAGATAAGAACAAAATAGGGAGATATATTGATTTAAGAGGAAGCCTATTCTTTCTTCATTTCGGCAAATGCTTCGTCAACAGTATCGCAAACGGGTAGTACCCGGTCCAATTGAGTTATCTTAATCAATGAATGAACCTTTTCGGAAGGCGCTGCCAGGTATATATGTCCATCACCTGATTGAAGTATCCTGTTAGCTACGAGCAGCGCGCTTAAGCCTGAACTGTCGCATGTTTCCACTTCACTTAAATCGATAATCAGCTTGTTTACCCCTTGTACCTTTAGTAAAAGCGTAAACTCTCCTTTTACCAAGCCCGATATATTTGTATCTAATCTTTTCTCGTTCAACTTAAAGATAGTTATATCCCCTATCCGCTTTGTCTCAAAGTTCATAATAATCTTTCAAAACATTTGTAGGCAATTTAATAAATTTTTGTAAAAGATATCCGGGTCATCTTCGGAGCTTTCGAATTGTAAGTTATAGTACATGTCCGAATCATTCTTCTTGAATCCCATCCTGACATCAGATTTAACGAGGTTTGCAATTAAGCTGTTAAAAAGGTTTTCGTCCTTGTTCAAGTCCAGTACCATGCTGTACTCCATTTCATTAAGACGATCCCTTAGACCGTGCGAAGGCAGGTTCAGCTTGCTTATGTCTTTAATGCCGTAGTTTATGGCAAAGCGCCTGAACTTGATAGGAAGAAGGCTTACACGGAAATCATGAGTAAAAACCGTAAAGTCTTTTTTAAGCGAGTCAAAGAATTGCAGCACCGAAAATGAGTGATGGAAATGAGATTCGTTTTCCGGCATTAAAATTAAAAAGCGGTAAGAGTTTTTAATTATATCTTTAAATGAAATGTCTTCAGTCTTCTTATGCTTTAGGCTGTTATTTACTACAACACCGGCAATATTTTTTTTAATTAGATTCAGCATGCTATTTATTGTTCAGGTTCATTATAAATTCATCCTCAGTTATTACAGCGACGCCAAGGTTCTTAGCCTTTTCAAGCTTAGAGCCGGCACTTTCACCGGCAAGAACATAGTCCGTCTTTTTACTTACGCTTGAAGAGACCTTTCCTCCTAATGCAATTATTCTCTCGCTTGCCTCTTCCCTGGAGAATTTCGAAAGACTTCCCGTGAGTACAAAAGTCTTCCCGGTAAAGAAAGGGGAAACTTCAGCCTTCTTCCTGGTTTTAAAATTAAGACCCCGGGCTTTTAATCTTTTTATCAGCTCAAGGTTTTCTTCATTCGCAAAGAATTTTTTTACACTGCTGCTTATACTCGGACCGATCTCATGGACTCCGGAAATTTCCTCACCGGAAGCTTTAATAAGGCTGTCTATAGATAAGAAATTTTCCGCAAGCTTCCGTGCAGCTCCGGCACCAACATAACGGATACCGACAGCGAACAAGACCTTTTCGAACGGCTGTTTCTTGCTTTCTTCAATTGAGTTTAAAAGATTATCGACGCTCTTTTCTCCCAGCCTTTCAATTGCAATAAGCTCCACTCTTTTTTCTTTAAGATCATAAATATCGGCATAAGTATGGAGGAAGCCTTTTTCAACAAAAAGATCTATTAGTGCTTCGCCGAGTCCGTCAATGTCCATTGCCCCGCGCGCCGCAAAATGCTCAAGCCTTCCCTTTACCTGTGCGGGGCAGACTGAATTCTCACAATAGTATGCAACCTCTCCTTCCGGCTTGAAAAGCGGAGTACCGCAGACAGGACATTTATCCGGCGGCTTCGCCGGCTTACTATCCTTTGGTCTTTCGTTCAAAACTACCGCAACGACTTTCGGAATTACATCGCCGCCTTTTTCGATAACTACTCTATCCTTTTCCCTGATGTCTTTGCGTTTTATCTCGTCATAATTGTGAAGAGTTGCTCTGCTGATTGTTGAGCCCGAAAGAAAGACAGGCTCAAGCTCTGTAACGGGCGTTACCGAGCCTGTGCGCCCGACCTGCCAGGTAATTTTTTTTACTGTTGTAAACGCCTGCTTTGCTTTAAACTTAAATGCAACCGCCCACCTCGGAGACTTTGCTATACTGCCAAGCAGTCTCTGCTGGCGTATCGAATTTACCTTTATTACCGCCCCGTCTATTTCGTACTCTAAAGACTCACGTTTCTCCTCAAGACTGCGGCAAACCTCTAATGCTTCATCTATGTTTTTGCAAAGCTTGTATTCCGGGTTGACTTTAAATCCCAGTTCCTTTAAGAGTCTCAAGTTCTCACTCTGCGTTTCAAATTCATCCCCGGAACCGACGAGCATGTATAGAAAAATATCAAGAGGACGTTTTGCAACTATCTTAGGGTCCTGCAGCTTGAGCGTACCGGCTGAAGAGTTACGCGGATTTGCAAAAAGCTTCTCACCAAGTTTTTCCCTCTCTTTATTTAAATTCAGGAAGTCTTTCACCTTCATAAAGATTTCGCCGCGCGCCTCAAAGTCTATCAACTTATATTTTTTAGACTTCGGCTTTTTCAGACGCAGAGGTACAGCTTTAATCGTCTTTACGTTTACGGTTATTTCTTCTCCTACAGTACCGTCGCCCCGCGTAGCCGCGGTATTTAAATAGCCGTTTATGTAGTTCAAGCTTACTGAGGCGCCGTCTATTTTCGGCTCAACAACATATTCTATCTTTTCTCCGTCCGGCAGACCGCTTCGTACTCTTCTATCAAAGTCAAAGAGTTCTTCTTCACTGTAAGTATTCGCAAGGCTCAGCATCGGAACCTTATGTACAACAGGCTTAAAATCTTTGGTAAGATCTTTCCCCACCCTCTGTGTAGGCGAGTCGGGGGTGACAAGATGAGGATTCTCCGCCTCAAGCTTCTCAAGTTCTTTTATCAGCCTGTCGTATTCTTCGTCGCTTATTGAAGGCTCTGCGAGGACGTAGTACTTATAATCGTTCTCGCTTATCTTCTCTCTTAATTCTTCGATTCTTTTTTCGAGCTTGTCAGCCATTTTATCAATTTATTGTTGATCAATAACTAATCCGGGAAATTAGGCGGTGTCTGCATATATTTCAATCCGGTGCTGTCAATCGACACATACTTAACTTCGTGCTTTGTGCCTGTGAAACTGAGCGGTTTGTTATTCAATTCAAATTTGATTGCGGAGGCATTGCCTACTATCATCTGATAATCTCTCAGAGCCTTCACGCTTTTGGTCGAATGAGGAAGCAGAGTATATTCCACGACGGTCTTTCCATCTAAAAGCATTTTTATCCAGGAAGAATCATCGGTCTGAATAAGAAGCGAAAGGCTGTCGCCCGAGGTTATTGCGGCAGTCTCAGCAGCCTGGGTTTTCGGAGCAGCCTGCTCAAAGCGCGGCTGATTATCCTGGATAACTTCATCATAAGACTTTTCCGGTACAATAATTTCAGAATTGCTGTGTATGAACCCGAAATAAACCACCAGCATGATAATAACAGTTCCGGCAGCAATGCCCGCTATCGTCATGTTCTTCTTATTTTGCTTAGCCTTAGCTCCGCCGTCCGCAGCCGGCGGGCTGTATGCTTCGTAAGTTCGAACTATCGGCGAGGCTGGATTAATCTTTGCTTTATTTTCTTCTTGCTGAGGTTTCTTTTGCTCTTCTTCTACGTTGCCTGATTCGTCGTACTGTTTCCCAAGCCTGGCGGCTTCGAACTTCTTAAGCATTACATGCTCATCAAGTCCTACAAACTTGGAGTACTCACGTATGAAGGCTTTAATATAAATTTCCGGCATGAATGAGAAGTTGCCGTTTTCTATATTCTCCAGGAACTTAAAATCGATCCGCGTTTTAGCCGCTATTTGCTGTAGGGAGATCTCGCTCTTTTGGCGCGCCTCTTTTAATTCGGCTGCAAACTTATTTAGCATAAACCCACTGTCTCTCTTTAATTCTAAGAAAAATAAAAACCGGAAAATCCGTTCTTAAAAAATTATTACAAAATTTTAAGATTGCAATATTAATAAATCCTGTACTTTTTTACCCAGGAACCTTGCGATCAAAGTCATTCTCTTACAAGCCGCGCCGCAAAGGCTCCGTCCATATGATGTACATGAGGAAGCGTCTGAATGCAGCTATTTTCATCCAGAAGTTCCTGCGGGAAATCGTCCGAGGCATTTTTTAGTCTAAACTGCGGATGGGAGTTCAAGAATTTTTTTACTATCTCAAAATTCTCTTCCGGCTCAATTGAGCAAGTACTATACACGATAACACCGCCAGGCTTAACAAACGTCGATGCCTTTTCCAGTAACTCGTATTGTATCCCGGTAATCTTCCTGAGATCGAGTATATCCTTCTTCCATTTTATATCAGGCTTTTTGGAAAGCGTACCGGAGCCGAGACACGGCACATCGGCTAACACCCTGTCAAACGGTTCCCCGCTGTACTCAAGCGCATTGGTTTCAATTGTCTTTACGCTTTTAATTCCGAGGCGCTCAAGGTTCCTGCGCATCAGCATCAGTCTGCTTTCATACCTGTCAAGTGCAATTATCTCGCCTTCGTCTTTAATTAGACTTGCAAGATAGGAAGATTTTCCGCCGGGAGCTGCACAAAGATCCAGCACCCTCATTCCGGGTTTCGGATCAAGAAGCCTGCAAGCGAGTCCGGCGCCTTCATCCTGAACATTAAAATAACCTTTAGAAAAATATTCCCATGCGGTAATGTTTGTCAAGTTTTGAAGCTTAAAGAATTCGGGAAGATATTTCCCCTGGATAAACTTAAGGTTTACCGAATTTAAAAGCTGAGAAAATTCCTCCGGGCTTGTCTTTAGAGCGTTCAGCTTTAATGTTAAGAACGGCTTTTCGTTGTTAGCTGCAAGCAGCCTTTCGGTAGCCTCCCGTCCGAATCTTTCAAGATATCTCTTAACCATCCATGAAGGATGTGAATAATAGGCGCATAAATAGCCCACCAGATCCTCTGTGGAATCAGGATACCGGATCGCATTCTTACTGCGGATGAAATTCCTTAAGATTGCGTTAGTAAGGTCCGCAGGTCTCTGTCCCTGAAGTTTCTTTACAAACTCGACAGCCTCATTAACTATTGCATGGTCGGGAACGCGGTCGAGGAACATGATCTGGTAAAGGGCAACGCGCAAACCGTTCTTCAGGTTGGGGATTGCCTTTGAGAATTGTCCTTTATAAAATCCGTTCAGCACCCAGTCAAGTCTTCCCATCCACCGGATAACTCCGTGTACAATTTCGTAAAGCAGAGCTTTGTCCTGACCGCTTAACTCGCTGTTCCGCATTTCATTGTCAAGCAGCTTTTCGAGATAAGCATCGGTACGTTCGACGCGGTTTAGGATTTTTACTGCTAACCCGCGTACACCTTCATATAGATTTTCAATTTTATGTTCTTCAAGCATTGTCATCGGTCGGTTATGCCTCTTTTAATTCTTTCCTTCTGGGTTGCCGTAAAAATGAATCTGAAGATTTCTTCTTCTACCGCGGTTAAAGTTTTCCCGCGCCTTGCCATTACCACTCTTGCGGTGTCGATGCTTTTATCGACGTTGTAAGTTGTCAAGTTCCCGCTTCCGCCCCAGGCGAATGATGGAATAACCTTATCCGGGAAGCCGGCTCCAAAAATGTTTGATGAAAAGCCCGCAATTGTTCCCGTATTAAACATCGTGTTGATCGCGGTCTTCGAATGGTCGCCGATTATTAAGCCGAGAAACTGCAGTCCTGTATCTATCTTTCTTTCGTTCAATTCAACTTTTATACTGCCGTAATTGTTCTTCAAATCGCTGCAGTTGGTATCGGCGCCTATATTAACCCAGCTTCCGAGATATGCATGCCCTAAAAATCCGGAATGCTGCTTATTGGAATATGGCAGCATTATTAAATCTTCTACCTCGCCGCCGACCTTGCATACTTTGCCGATACTTACATTTTCATAAATTGTTGAGCAGCTTTTGATCAATGATGATTCCCCGATATAAACGGGTCCTTCAATAACAGCATTCGGATATACTACGGAGTTTTTGTCGATAAATACCGGTCCATTGGACGCATCGATTACCGCACCCGGCTTTACCTGAGCCCCTTCTTCAATAATGATATTTTCTTTCTCAATCAGATGTGCACCGTCAAAGACCTTACCTGAAAGTTTTTCTTTTCTTTTTGAAGAGAGAGCTTTCAGTTCCAAGTTAAGCTCGCCGCCGTTACGATAAATAATGTCCCAAATAAATTGAACTGATTCTACTTCGACATTTTCCACCGGCAGGTTCGGGAAAGTCGATTTACTTAAAGGCTCGTTCAAATGCTTTTTTATTTCCGCCAGGTTTCTGCCGGAGACTTTTGCGCCGATTAAATTTTCGCCGTTTAGATAAAGCTTGTCTACGTCAGCCTTCAAGGGTACAATTTCAGATAGGCTGGAATTTGCTAAGACGCGACCATTAATAAAAAGACATTCATCGTCAAGAATATTATTTATTTGAATACCGGGATTTTGAATATCAAGTAAAGGTGCAAGATAAGGGCGGCAATGCAGCGAATATTTAATGCCTGGATAAGCCTTAAGGATTTTTTCGCGGAGTGTGTTCTTACCGCAGATCAGCTCGAAGTTTGGGCGGTAGAGACTTAAAGGCTCCAGGTCCCTGTACTTGTCATCTTCAAAAATGCAGATCTGCATAAGAAAGCTTTCAAATTAATAATAGAATATATCTTACAGATAATTTAATATTTTTTAAGGTCAGAATCCCTTCCGAATCTGCAGGGATGAATTCTAAAGAGTTAATCATCCTGTCCTCGCCGCTTCAGTCGAAGCATTAATAAATAAAAAAGCCAGATAAAATCCGGCTTTATTCAAGAAACAATTATTTTATAGAAATTTTTTAATTTGCCTTTTTAGCGTACTTCCTGTTAAACTTCTCAACACGTCCGGCAGTATCAAGTAGCTTCTGCTTGCCGGTAAAAAACGGGTGAGAGCCGCTGGAAATTTCCAGCTTAACCAACGGATAAGTATTTCCGTCTTCCCATTTTATCGTATCACCTGTCTGAATAGTTGAGCGTGTTAAAACTGCAAAATCACATGACGCATCTTGAAATACAACCGGTCTGTAATTCGGATGAATACCTTTTTTCATTTCACTTTGCCTGACAATTTAAATTACTGCTTAATATTGAACGCAAATATAGAAAAGAAAGGAGATATTTCAAAAAACTCCTTCAAAAACATTTCAGCTTTTACCGGGTTATTACCTATTTTTTACTTGCTTTGCCGGGTTTTTGCGCGTTGGAGGCTGTTTTTTTATTTTTTATGCTGTCGATGCTTTTAATTGAAGGGATGGGTTCCCCGCTGTTGCCCACCGGGATATTTATTAAAGATTTAGTCTTCAAATTACTTTTTACTGAAGAATTACCATCATTTTTGATGATGTTATTTCCTCTTATTATTGTTTCTACATTTTTATCTTTTACATGGCTTCTTTGTAGATGCCCGGCAGCCGGGGAGGGATCTTTATATTTTGAAGGCTGGTTATAAAACAACAACATGGACGCTGCCGCAAAGATGATGACGGAAAGAGTAATTATTCCGGGAAGATAATTACGTCTTTGCAAGAAAGTATTTTCAGGCGAGCCGCTAATTTTAGTCATTACCTCTATTTCAAAATTTTCCGGTGCCAAAATCTTTCCCATTTGCTGAAGCTTAGCTATTATGTGTGCGTGCTTTTCTTCAAAACCATCATCATTCATGTGTAAATCTACTCCAAGTAAATATCTTTTAGTAATTTTTGAAGCTGCGCTCTTCCCCGGTTGATGCGAGACTTAACCGTACCTTCGTTGGTTTTTGTTATTTCGGCGATTTCCTCATAAGATAAACCCTGTATATCCCTAAGAACAACAGCTTCCCTATATGTGTCTGAAACTTTCAACAAAGCCTTCTGGATAATTTCATCTTTAATATTACTGTCGGTTGAATTATCCGGGCGATAGCGCTCGTCCGGTATATCAAATTGTTCATCACCTTCGGATAAAGCATCGATAGATATTGTCCTGCGCTTCTTCCTTTTCCTATATTCGGTTCTGGCTAAGTTTCCTGCTATGGTATAAATCCAGGTTGAAAACTTTGCGATGGACGAATAAAGATCTTTATACCTGAATAGTTTTATAAACGTGTCCTGAACTATGTCAATGCAGGTTTCATAGTCTCCAATGAACCTATAAACGTAGTTAGTCAATGGATTTTTATACCGCCGCATCAGGATCTCAAAAGCCTCAACCGTATTGTTCTTTTGAAATTCCGCTATCAGTTCTTCGTCGGTCAGTTCTGTTAAACTTTTCGGCTGCAATTGATTTATACTTCAAATTGTTTGAAATGTTTCCAGTGTTCTGTAATTAATTTGGTAAAAAAGATATATAGTTGAAAGTGGTGTAAAGCAGGACATGATGTAAGTCCCTTTTATGCGTAGACATTATTCTCCACTATTTTTCTTAAACTTAAACTTAAAGACACATGCCGTTGTTTAAGTAAGCGGGACTAAGTTTTACCGGAGGATTTCTGAAATTAGGAGCGAGATAATGGTTCTGTTATCGGAAGAGGTTGTCTTTACCGAGAGGTCAGCCTGCAGCAGCGCTTTTACAGCATTGAAAAGAGAAGAGTCGGAATATCTTTTCCTGGCGTTAAGGTAATTTTTGTAATAGAAGGGATGGGTACCTACAATTCTTGCCGCCGTTTGATCGGGGGTTTTCTTCTCCGTCAGTTCATTGACTCTCGAGAGTCCGGTAAAATACTTAGTAAGCATGTGGAGAATAAAAGTCATTTCCGCGCCTTTATCGAGCATGTTAAAAGCTATCTTAAGCGATCCAGCTTTATCCTTTTCGCCCAATGCATTCTGTAGATCAAAGATCGAATACTCTTTTAATGAAGTTGAGAGCGACTTTATGGATTCGAGGGAAATATCTTTCTCTTCGCCGAGGTATATAAATATTTTTTCGAGCTGAGCCTCAAGCATCTCACGGTTCTCTCCGGCAATATCTATCAGAACTCTTGCGTTATCCGGGGAAATTGTTTTCCCTTTTGCCTTTACATGATTTACCAGCCATGCCGTAAGATTTTCTCCTTTTAATTCTTTAGCCTCAAAAATGAAATTTTTTCTTTGCAGCGATTTATACGGCTCACTCTCAGCGTTTGAGATTGAACCGGACTGAATTATAATTAATGTCGTAAACTCAGGAGGCGATTCAACATAGGCGGAAAGCTGCTTTTTATCTTTAATCTTCTCAAATTCTTTTAGGATGATCATTTTCTTGCCGGAACCAAATGGAAATGCCGATGCGATATTCAAAATATCAAGAAGACTTTTATCCTCGCTGTAAAAAGTCTCCCTGTCAAAGTCAGATTCAATCTGAGGCTTAATAGTCTCTTCAATAAAGGTTAAAGCTGCATCCAATGAATACGAATCTTCTCCGAAAAAAAAGTAAACCGGAAGAAGCTTCCCGCTTTTTATTTCACTTACAACCTGACCGATTGCGGGAACATTTACTTTGCTTTTTGCCATTGTAAATTATATATCGTCTTGCTGCTGCTTTGCCCATGATGCCAGATATTTATTAAAAATATTTGACTTGGAAATAAAGCCAAGATACTTGCCGTCGTTTGTTACGGCAAGGTTCCATGCATTGTGTTCCTCAAACTTCTCCAATGCGTGGTTAAGATCCGTGTTTATGTCGATTGAATGGAAATGAGTATTCATAATTTCATAAGCGAGGATTACATCATATACATCGGAGTTAAGCATAACCTCTCTTATGTCGTCCATCGTAATAATACCTAACAGTACATCGTTATCGTCAACTACAGGGAATAAATTTCTTTTCGAATGAATCATATTATTCATTATTTCCCGTAGCGTCATATTGGGATGCATCTTAACGAAGTTGCTTTCAAGAATGTCTCTTACCTGGATGTGCCGGATAAAAGACTTTTCCATTTCAGATCTGAACCGCACGCCTTTTTTAACCAGCGGACCGGTATAGATCGACTCCGGCTGGAAGTATCTTGAAATAAAATACGACAGTGCTGTAACAATCATGAAAGGAACAATAAGCTTGTATCCTCCCGTAACTTCCGCACCAAGGAAAATACCCGTAAGCGGGGCGTGAAGCATTCCGCTTAAAATACCGGACATACCTACAACGATAAAGTTTGCATGGTTTAGGTGCGTAATGCCAAGGTAATCGACGAGATGAGCAAGGAAGAACCCGGTGAAAGCACCTGAGAAAAGCGAAGGAGCAATCAAGCCGCCGTTGCCGCCGGAGTTTATAGTTAATGTTGTGGCGATAACTTTCGTGATAACGATAAGCGCCGCAACTATAATTAGCAGAAGATTCTGGTCTATAAAATTAAAAATAATTTTCGTCGGCAAAATTTTGTCATACTGTCCGGCAAGCAGGTACTTAACGGAAATGTATCCTTCGCCGTAAAGCGGTGGAAGAACAAAAACCAGGATGCAAAGAATAATTCCACCGAATAATATTTTAGAACCTTTCTTCTTAATCTTCTCAAAATATTCGTCAAGATAAAAAGTAGCCTTTATATAATAGATTGAAATTATACCGCAAAGGATTCCGAGAGCGATGTAATATGGAAGTGCATTCAACTGCCAGCCTTCGGTGACCAGGTAAAATATCTGTCCCGAATATAAAAATTTAGAGACAACCGCCGCCGCCGCGGATGAAATAAGTAAAGGGATAAAAGACGGGATCGAGAACTCCGGCATCATAACTTCAATAGCAAATATAACGCCTGCAATCGGGCTGTTGAATATTGCCGAGATTCCTGCGCCTGAACCGGCAGCAAGCAGCAGCGTTCTAATCTTATAATTGAACTTTAACCCCTTGGATATGTTAGAGCCGAGTGCGGCGCCTGTAATTACAATCGGAGCTTCCAAGCCGGCAGAGCCGCCAAAGCCTACTGCCAAGCCGCTGGTTATGTAATGTGAGACGATATCTTCTTTCGGAATATCGGAGGCTTTTCTCAATATCCTGTATATTACGTTTGAAATTCCTCCACTGATCTTCCCTCTAAAGAATATTACTACGGTTAAAACCGAAAGTATAATTCCTATAAGCGGAAATAACGGAAGAATAAATCCCATGCCGTGATGAGTAAAAAATGCCGGCATTTCTTCTTCGAGGAAGTGGACAAAGTTTTTTAATATAGCCGCCGCAATACCAGCCAGTATGCCTATAACAAGGCTGGCTAATATCATGAAGGTTCGTTGTTCAATTTTAGAATTTAGGAAGGATACTATTTTTCTGAAAAAGAGCCGGGAATTAACATCGATGTACTTATAAATATAATTCATAGTTACGGTATGTTTCGAAAGTAAGAAACCTCTTTAAATTATTAATTAAAATTTGACAGACAAAGATATTTTATTTTTAGGAATAAAACCTGAAAAGTCAAAAATTTGTGATCTTTAAAGCAGGAATTTTAAGAATTGAAATCCGGGTATCTTTTTAAACCGGATTTTTCTTTTGGCGGAGTTGATTTTATTTTTAAGATATAAAATTAAGGTTAAGAAGTGCTGCCCGGCTTAGTTGAAGAGTATTTGAAAAAGTTTGCTTTAAAGGATTGGAGCCTGGGATTCCCGCATCCGGAAAAGATTACTGCCGCAGTAGTGGTCCCAGCCATCAGCGAGTATGAAAGCATACTGAGGCTGCTTGCTTCGCTTTGTGAGAATAAGAATGAATATTTTGCTTCAACATTATTCATTTTTGTGATTAATAATCCGCCTTCCTCTTCTCACGAAATTAAAGAAGAAAATAAAAAAAGCATCCGGCTGATTCATTCGGTAATAAATAAAGAAAAGTCTTCCGGGGATGATTTGGTAACAAGAATTATTTCGGCTGGATTGCAAATTGCCTTGGTCGATGCTTCAACCTCCGGTAATGAGTTTCCAGAAAAGGATGCAGGTGCAGGTTTAGCCCGTAAGGTAGGGCTGGACCTGGCGCTTACAATTTTTGATTATAATTCTTCCGGCAAAAAGATACTGGTTAATCTGGATGCCGACTGCTTAGTCGATAAGAATTATCTTTCTGAAATAATCGGTAGCTTTAACAACCGGAATTTACATGCAGCAGTTATAAATTATGCTCATGAGATTTGCGGAAAGGAGAGCGAGGCGATTATTTGCTACGAGATTTTCCTTCGCTACTACGAATTAGGATTGATGCTTGCCGGTTCGCCGTTTGCTTTCCATTCAATCGGATCTACCATTGCCTGCGATTATGAAACCTACATTAAAGCCGGAGGGATGAGTAAACGGAAAGCCGGCGAGGATTTTTATTTTCTTGAAAAGCTTGCAAAGATAACTTCTATCGAGTGGATTAATGGAACAACCGTTCGACCTTCGCCGCGTGGTTCATGGCGCGTTCCGTTTGGAACTGGGCAAAGAGTATATCGATTCATGGCAAATGCCGAAAATGAATATCTTCTTTATGATCCCAAATCTTTTCTGATTTTGAAAAGATGGCTTGAAGTTTTTCTTTGCAGTGATTACTTTAAAACAAAATCTTTAATGGACACCGCGGGTTCTGTGGACAAAAGGCTCAAGAATTTTCTTGTCAGTCAGAATTTTGAGAGTGACTGGGAGAAAATTTTGTTAAACTCTAAGACGTCAGACCAGATTAGCAGGCAGAAGATAAACTGGTTCGACGGCTTTAAAACGATGAAGCTGATTCATTACTTGCGAGATAACGGCATGCCGATGATTAACATGTTTGATGCGCTTGATACTTTTCTTCCGATGCTTGGAGATGCCGTGACTCCCGAAGCCGGAATAATTTCTAAAGAAAGAAAAAATCAGCCGGTGCCGTCAATCGAAATTCAAATGAAATACTTAAATTTGTTAAGGAATTTATCTGCCAACTTATGTGAAGTTTCGCGAATATGATCATAAAAACCAACCCAGACGAAATAGAAAATTATCTTTCGGACGCTTCCAACTTTAAGGGATACTGCGATGCAGTTTACTTCCCGGAAAATGAAAAAGAGATATCGGAAATAATTAAAGAAGCAAATGAGAAAAAGGTTCCGGTCACAGTTGCAGGAAACGGTACCGGGCTTACAGGCGCACGCGTGCCGCAAGGCGGAATTGTTATCTCAACAGAAAAATTAAATAAGATAATTGAAATAAATCCGAAAGAATTTTATTCCGTTGTTGAGCCTGGAGTCCTTCTTTCAGAGTTCCAGGAAATAATAAAAGAGAAAAAGCTTTTATATCCTCCCGATCCGACTGAGAAAAATTGCTTTATCGGAGCTGCTGTTGCAACAAATGCTTCCGGTGAAAAAACTTTTAAATACGGTCCGACAAGAGATTATGTTTTAGAGCTTGATGTTGTCTTACCAAACGGAGAATTGCTGAAGCTGAAGCGAGGTGTACGCAATGCCGAAGGATTTAAGTTGGATCTTAAAACAGAATCAGGGAAAACTTTGAGCCTTGATATTCCTAATTACAAAATGCCCGAGACAAAAAATGCCGCCGGATATTTCTGTAAGAATGATATGGATGCAATTGATTTATTCATCGGCTCGGAAGGAACGCTTGGGGTAATTACTAAAATAAAATTGAAGCTTGTCCCGCAGCCGGAGAAGCTTATTTCGTGCGTCGTCTTTTTTGATAAAGAAACGGACGCGCTCGACTTTATTTCCAAAGCAAGAGATATTTCATTCAATACAAAGCTCCGCTCAGACCGGAGATGCATTGAAGCGCTTGCTCTTGAATTCTTTGATGCACGCGCGCTGAAGTTTCTACGAAGCAGCTTTCCTAAGGTACCGGAAAATGTAGGTGCCGGAGTCTGGTTTGAGCAGGAAGTTACTCATGAGAATGAAGATTCGTTTTTTGAAAGCTGGATGGAATTGATAAATGAATTTCACGGCGATGAGGACAGCGCATGGTTCGCTGTTAACGAAGTAGATAAAAAGAAAATCCTGGAGTTCAGACATTCAATCTCTACGAAGATAAATGAATTCATTTCCGTAAAAAATTTGAGGAAGCTCGGTACAGACGTTGCAGTACCGGATGATAAGTTCCGCGAATTGTATTTTTATTCTAAAAAGATTGTTGAAAGCGAAGGACTTGATTACGTCATTTACGGTCATGTAGGCAACTCCCACATTCATTTAAATTTTCTTCCGAAGAATGAAGAAGAGTTTAAGAAAGGGCAGAATCTCTACAAAGAAATTTGCACCAAGGCAGTTGAACTTGGCGGAACAGTTTCCGCAGAGCATGGAATCGGCAAAGCAAAAACTGATTACCTGCTTTTAATGTACGGGCAGGAAGTTGTAGATAAAATGTTTGAACTGAAAAAAGCCTTCGACCCGAACTTGATTTTGGGAAGAGGAAATATTGTAAAAAGTAAGGAGTAGGGAGAAGGGAGTATGGAGTTCGTTGTCAAATTCTGCTTGCCTACCGGCAGGCAGGCGCAAAATGGAAAAGAAATCAGAGGTCAGCCGCCTGACCTTTGATATCTGACTTCTGAACTCTTACTTTTTGGTTCCAGCCTGCCGCAATGCGGGCTTGCCCGGTTTATGGAGTAGGGGGCTTCGATTGATTAAGTCGAACTATTTTGATAAGTTATTTATAGTAAAATGCAATATGATGTCATGGACTACAAAAGAATAGCAAGCGAGTTAAAAGAAAGTATTACTGAAAAGATCCAGAGTGAGCCTTATAAGGTTATTGTATATGGTTCATTTACGAGGAATGAGGAGAATAGAAATTCCGACTTGGATGTCATACTCATTTTTAACAAGCCGTTTGGTCGGGAAACCAAAGATATAGTTTATGAAATAATTACTGACCTTAATCTAAAATATGAAATCTGGATTGACGTTAGCTTTTTATCGTTAGGTGATATGAATACAATTAAGGGGAAGCAACCTTATGTTCAAAATGCACTTCATGAAGGAATTGAGATATGACTCTAAAAGAGTCGGATAAAGCTATCTTAATTCAACACCGAATTGATCAATCCAGAGGAGCAATAGAAGACGTAAAATTTCTTTTGGATAATAAAAAAATAAGTCTGGCAGCTAATAGAATTTATTATGCCATTTTTTATATTATTTCCGCAGTTGCCATCAAAAATGATTTTTCAACTTCAAAGCATAAACAATTACTTGGTTGGTTTAATAAGAACTTCATTGCAACAAAAATTATAGAAAAAAGTTTTTCTAAAGTAATATATGAGGCTTATTCAAATAGAGAAAAGAGTGATTATGATTTTTTATTTGAGCTAACTATAGATGAGGTAAGTAATCTTTATGAAAAGGCTAAACAATTTATAGGAATAGTAAGGCAAAAATTTTTATTAAAATAACTAGAATATACTACTGCGTCTAGCTCTATAGAGATATTTCTGAGAGGGCAGTTGAACTAGGGGGTACAATCCCCGCAGAGCATGGAATAGGAAAACCAAAAGCAGATTACTTACACTTAATATACGGACAAGAAACAGTAGACAAAATG
>JBJKRP010000254.1:0-2616 GCA_046704565.1 Ignavibacteriaceae bacterium
GAAAAGTGATAGGCTCATATTTAATCGGGCAGAAATTTACGAGCGATAGATATTTCCGGTCGCGGCCTTCTGCAATTGATTACGATCCTTATCCGTCGGGCGGAAGCAACCTTGCGCTTTCCAGCGATACTTTACTGAAGGAATATGAACAGCGAAGAAATAAATTCAATAAAGAAAATATGCTGAATGATTCCGTAACGGTTCCGGCGGAAATGCTGTTTGCATCCGCAAGCGGCGTTGACCCTGATATGTCCAAGGAGTCGGCAGTCCTTCAATCTAAAAGAATAATTTATGTCAGGAATTTTAATAAATTTCAGTCGAGACAATTATTAAATTTGATTGATTCTTTATCTGTGCCTTCTAAGTTTGGATTGTTCGGCAGAAAGATTGTTAATGTTCTTGCTCTTAACTTGAAATTAGATGAGATAGGCAAACAAAATGAGTGACATTGAATCTTCAAGACCCGACCCGGATAAGCTTCTTGAAAAGATAAGGCAGGAAGACAGCGGGAATGCCGGCGGCAAGCTGAAGATATTCTTCGGTATGTGCGCGGGTGTAGGTAAAACTTATACCATGCTCGAAGCTGCCAGGAAAGCCGGGAGAGAAGGGATTGATGTTGTTGTCGGCATAGTTGAGACTCATAAGCGAGCCGAGACAGAAGCCTTGCTTGAAGGTCTTGAAATAATTCCGATGAAGGAAATAAATTACCGCAATTCTATTTTTAAGGAGATGGACCTTGATGCAATTCTTAAAAGAAAACCCTCGCTTGTTCTGGTAGACGAGCTTGCACATACAAACATTCCGGGAAGCAGGCACGTTAAAAGATTCCAGGATGTGGAAGAGTTACTGAACAGCGGGATAAATGTATTTACAACGCTCAACGTCCAGCATCTCGAGAGCCGTGCGGAAACAGTCCAGCAGATTACCGGAACAAACATCCGCGAGACTGTTCCCGATTCAATTATCGATAAAGCATATGAAGTTGAATTAATCGACTTAACAATTGAGGAGCTTCTTCAGCGGCTTGAAGAAGGAAAAGTATATACGCCGGAGAAATCCAAACAGGCAATACAGAACTTTTTCAGGCGGGGCAACCTTACCGCACTTAGGGAAATGGCTCTCAGGTTTACTGCCGAGCGTGTGGACAAAGATTTAAGAAGCTACAAGATTGAAAAGAATATTTACTCAACCTGGAAATCGAGCCAAAGACTTATGGTTGCTGTCGGTCCGAGCCCCTATTCTGCAAACCTAATCGCATGGACGAGACGGCTTGCTTATTCCCTGGAAGCGCACTGGATTGCAGTTAATGTCGAGACAAATAAAAAGCTTTCGGAAAACGATAGAAAATTTCTTGAAACAAACCTTAAGCTTGCAAAAGAACTTGGAGCCGAAATTATCACTTCGCAGGATACGAATTTAATAAACGGTCTTGTTAGAATTGCCAAAGAAAATAATGTAACGCAGATAGTCATTGGTAAAACAAGAAAGGATAATTTATTCAGTTTATTATATCATAGAAGCTTTATTAAAAAAATAATAAAGAAGAGCGGCGACATTGATGTTTACGTTGCCGGCGGGGGAGAAACGGAAATTCAAAAACAGCCGGTCGAATCGCTCGTTAAATTTCAATCTCCGCTTTACAGGTACGTACTTGCTTTTTTAATTGTCTTAGTGCTGACTATAATTTTCTATCTTATAAAAGACAGCATCGGTTACCGGGCTGTATCGCTTCTGTTTATACTCAGCGTTGCAGTACTACCGTTATTTGACTTCGGACCCGGTCCCATTTTCTTAGCTGCATTAATTAGCGCATTAACCTGGAATTATTATTTTATCCCGCCTCAATTTACTTTCCGTATTGCCAGGCTTGAAGATGTGCTGATGTTTATTATGTACTTTATCGTTGCTATTGTTACCGGGCTGCTTACCTCTAAAATCAAAACGCAACAGCGGTTTCTTGCATTAAAAGAAAAGAGGACTTCATCGCTATTCAATTTAACAAAAGACCTCTCAGCCGCAGTCAGCATTGATGATATTGCGGATATAGCAGTCGGCAGGATTAAGCAGTTCTTCAATGCCGGGGCAGTTATCATCTTTAATGATGCAGATAAGAAACTGAATGCAAAGCCTCATTTGTCAAGCTCATGCTTAATTGATGATGCCGACTGGCTCGTTGCAAACTGGGTTTATACCAACGCAAAGACGGCAGGCAAGTTTACAAACACTTTGCCGCTTAGCCCGGTTACATTTTATACGCTGTACAGCAAAAGCGGTGTGCTTGGAACAATTTGAATATAAACTCAGGATATGAAACCTCTGACTTTTGAACAGGAAAATTTTCTTAATACATTTATCGTACAGGTTTCAAATGCTGTTGAAAGAGAACACCTGAACGAGCTGGCAAAAAAATCTTTAGTAGCCGATGAGTCGGAAAGATTGTACAAGACGTTGTTCAATTCTTTGTCTCATGAATTGAAAACTCCGATTGCGGCAATTATAGGCGCAGTCAGTTCATTTAATGACGAGAACGTTTACCGGAACAAAGATGTCTGGGGAAAATTTCTTAATGAAATAAAAATTGCATCGGACAGGCTTAACAGGCTTGTTGAAAACCTG
>JBJKRP010000255.1:0-9550 GCA_046704565.1 Ignavibacteriaceae bacterium
GCAATGGAATCTGTTCCGTTTGCTTTTGTTGGTATGGGGGGAGTAATGCTGGGACTTAACTGGATAATACGCCGCCGCATGGAATTGGCAAAAGAGGAAAATAAGAGTAAGGATTCGGCAGATGAATAGATCAAGAAATACAAAGCTAATTTTATGGTTGATTACCGGCTTTGCTGCAGCTATTGCCCTTAACAGGTTTATCTTCGGCTTAGGAGTTACTACGAATCTAAATGATAGTACGCCATGGGGACTCTGGATTGGTTTTGATGTTATGGGAGGAGTCGCATTAGCTGCAGGCGGCTTCGTTATTACTGCTATCTTTTACATTATGAGGCGGGAAGAATTCCATCCACTTGTAAAGCCTGCCGTGTTAACTGCCTTTCTCGGATACCTTGCGGTTGTCTTCAGCCTGCTTGTTGACTTAGGATTACCCTGGAACATATGGCACATGATGATTTACTGGAACCCTAGTTCACCTCTGTTCGAAGTCGGCTGGTGCGTTATGCTTTATACAACGGTACTTCTTCTTGAATTTAGTCCGGTACCGTTAGAGAATTTCAGCCGGTATGCAAAGATTAGGAGCTTCCTGATGAAGTACAGGTTCGGTTTTGTTCTCCTTGGAATAATGCTCTCAACCCTTCATCAATCATCGCTCGGAAGCTTGTTCTTAATTATGCCTTTTAAGCTTTACCCGCTTTGGTATTCAAGCATATTACCGGTTGAGTTTTTTATTTCTGCGGTAGCGTTGGGTCTTATGATGGTTGCCTTTGAAAGCCTGCTTTCTCATTGGATATATAAGAAAAAGTCCGAGACCAATTTAATTGCCAAGCTGTGCAAAGCTGTCGTTTGGGTTCTATCTGTCTACTTCTTAGTAAAGATGATAGACTTGATTGTAGAAGATAAACTTGGAATGATCTTTAATGGAAGCTGGCAGAGTAATCTTTTTATAATTGAAATTTTAATTTCGACAGTTCTTCCGGCAGCACTGTTTGCCGTGCCTAAGCTTTCCGGTA
The DNA here is from genome assembly GCA_046704565.1 of Ignavibacteriaceae bacterium. GTDB lineage: Bacteria > Bacteroidota > Ignavibacteria > Ignavibacteriales > Ignavibacteriaceae > FEN-1297. The sequence continues at coordinate 1,014 of JBJKRP010000255.1, forward strand.
ACAATAAGATCCAATGGACCGGTTCGATAATGGTAATTGCCGGGATTGTGTTGAACCGTATTGATGTCGGCGGATTAGCAATGCTTGGCGCAACCGGTGATTCATACACGCCTATGTGGACTGAAATATTTATCAGCCTTGGCATTATTTCGGCGGCAGCATTAATCTTTTTATTTGCGATTGAACATTTTAACATATGGGACATTCAGCCAAAGGAGCCAGATGCATTTCCGCATACTCCTCCCGCGTTTGATTATTCTTCCAAAGCCTGGCTTGGCAGCCCGGATGTTTCAGGGTTAACTACACATTCGCTTGCCTTTATTTTAAGCTTTGCGCTTGGAATGTTTTTAATGTCGGGAAGCAGGCTGCATAGCAAAGGCATTGATAACGTAAAAGTTTACCGGGCAACGGGTATGGACACACTTTATATTAATGGTAACCGCGACGCGCAGTTTGTTAAATTTCCGCACCAGGCTCATATTTCCTGGCTGCGGAATAATAATGTTTTATTAACTATCAATAACGGCGTTAACAAGCTCATCATAAACAGCAAAGATAGCTGTATGGTATGTCATCATTTAAATTTGCCGCTTGAAAAACAAAGCAATTGCTGGGAGTGCCACACGAGCATGTATACGCAAGCCGACTTTTTTAATCACGATTGGCATACGTCCGCGCAAGGCGCAAACCTTAAATGCGATGACTGCCATACACCCGGTGTTACGCGTAATGTGCGGTCGGCAAAGAAATGTTCATCCTGTCATCCTTCGTATAAATTTGCCGCACAATTAAAAAACGGCGAGGAAAAATTTTATGCTCTTTCTTATACAGATGCCATGCACAGCCTATGCGTAAGCTGCCATGCTGCGGAAGCAAAGCAATTAAAGGATAAACCGGGGCTTGCTCAATGTACAAACTGTCATAAAGCTTATCCGGCTGGAAGCAATGGCTTACCGGAAAGCCTGGAAGCCGGACTTAAGTGGAAAATTAATCCGCCGCAGTTTAATAACGTCGTTCTTCCTCAAATCAAACAATGAGCATGTCTTATATGAAGTTCGGCTAAGTTTGGAAAAACTTGATACTTTCAATTATCTGAGAAACTACTTAAGACTAATCTAAATTCCTTAAGAATGAATTTCTCTTCTTACTAAAGAAATTCATTCCTAAGTTTCATCTCTAAAAGAAATAACTTGATTAATTTACTTAAGGTTCCAATACAACACATAGCGCTGTTCATCAATCTGATAGTACGGAATCATAGTAACAGGTTTAGATGATACGCCGACAGTCTTAAAAGCCAGCGGCTCACCTTTTACCGGCACCAGCCAATTATCCAATTTTTTACCGCTGACATCTAATGTAGTTATAATGTCTTTCGGGACAGGAACATTTCTATAATCAAGCTGATCTCTTGCAAAGGGCATAGGAGGTTTCATACCTTCGGTTCCCATATCGCCTGCAAGAACTATAGGACCATAAAGCACTGCCGCCATGTCCGGATTATCATTTGTTGCAACCATGTGTAATGACATCGGATAGGTAATATCTATCTTATCGCCGGCTTTCCAGTTTCTGTTTAGTACAATATAGCTGTCGCGCTTCTGGCTGACTTCAATATTTTTACCGTTGATTGTAACAGTTGCGCCTGAAGTTGCCCATTGCGGATACCTGATGTATAACGGTACATCACCGCCATTATCTTCGTCTATAGTAAGGTGGGTTGTCGCCTCTTCGGGAAATTTTGTTTCCTGGGTTAATTTAAATCCTTTTTCTTTCCAGGTTAAAACCGAAGGGATAAATAGATTTACAAAGACTCCCTTGTTGTTATGATAATAAATTGCCTCTCCGTACTTTGCATGATTTTCAAAACCTGTACCCACGCAGCACCAAAACGAGCTGTCTTTAGTGCTGTAGGTTTTAAACGTACCGGGCGTGTACGACAGAAAATAAGTTACCATGCCGGTATGCGGTTCCTGCGAACCTAATATATGGTTGTATAAAGCACGCTCGTAATAGTCGGCATATTTTACATCTGCGGTCCATGTAAACAGATGCCGTGTAAGCTTCAGCATATTATAAGTATTGCATGACTCTGTAGTAGCCCGGGATAAGTGCTTTGATATTTGATCAGGCTTAAAGAAATGTTCATAGTCGCTGTTTCCACCGGTAACATAAGTATGATGATCAATCACCGTCTGCCAGAAAAAATCCGCAATCTTTTCTGCATTTTTATCTCCGGTTAATTCGTATCCTCTTGCCTCGCCGATTATTTTCGGAATTTGCGTATTGGCATGCAAGCCTGCCAGCTCATCTTTACCCTGAACTAATGGATCAAATACCTTATGGTCATAAAAGAACTCTGCAAGTTCTTTATACTTTTCGTTGCCGGTAATTCCATACAAATTGTATGCAGCTTCAATCATGCCGCCGAATTCGTTTTTCATCATAACTGCCAACTGCTCTGATGAAAGACCTTTAAGTTTGTTGTACGCCCAATCTCCCATTTTAGAAACTACATCAAGCGCCTGTTTATTGCCTGCATACTGGTACATATCGATTAGCCCAGCCATTATTTTATGAATAGTATACCATGGTGCCCACACAGGCTTACCCTCAATTACCCGGTTGATTAAATTCTGAGGAAATGCGCTCAAGTAGCCGCCCTGATCCAGCACTTTTTGGATCTCAGCCAACTGAGTTACGATAGAATCTCCTTTTTCTTTATAAGCAATATAGACTGTAGAAGCGTACATCATAGACAGCGCGGACATAACATGTCCCGTAGTATGTCCTCTTAGCTCAACGTCCAAACCTTCCCATCCGCCGAGTGGCTTGGCATATGTCTGCATGCCTGCATTAACTTTCCAGCTATGCAGCAGGCGATTAATACTTATGCTTAGCAGCCACTTACCGTCGCGCTCCATGTTGTCTTTAAAGCGGCTGTCGAGCAGCCTTACATCGCTAAGATCAAAGCTGTATGCCTTTACTTGGATTTGCGGCTTTATAGTTTCATCGGCAGAAAACTGCCCAACATACTGTGGGAAAACTATTGCAGGGTTGACTAAGAATATTGCAAGGATAAGAGGAAGGTATTTGATTTTCATCATTCTATTCCATTATTAAATTTTATAAATAGACCTTTGTTCGGTTAAAGCTTTTATTATGCTGCAGCCGTATTAGAACTGCAAATGTAAAAATTTATTGTACTCAAAATATAATTTTCTGCAGATACTGCAAAGCCTCAGTTTCTTAAAAGGCAAAAAAGGTTGGAAGCATCTTGGATTATATTTAGTGAAACTCAAAAATCCACCTTCGAAGCATGCGGATTTTCTAATCTTACTTATAGCCGGTAATTTCCTTTAGCTTCGTAAAGAATTCTTTTTTTCGTTCCGAGCTGATTTGCCAATCCACCGGAACGCTCTGGAAGCCGGATTCATATCCTTCTCCTTTATGTCTATAATCAAAGAAACCCCACGAGGCATATGACTCAATTGCAGAGAGAAGGTTATATGATTTTTTATTAAAGTTATAATGGTCGTCTTCGTTAAATAAAATCGGCTTACGCTTATTTGATTCCCGGAGCCTGACTTCCTTAACTAATTCTTTTATTTGGTCGGGCGAGTTCATACCGTTCCCATGAAGAAGAATAAAATCGGAACATTCAATTACATTTTTGGCAGGGACTTTACCTCCGCTGTAACTGGCGCTTACAAGAAGTTTGTGTTTACTCATTCGTTGAACTCTACGTATCAATTCCGTTATACGCTGAGGCTTTAATATACTGTGATGATAATTTATATCGCATTCGTTATCTATCTCTATTAAAATATTTCTATATCCCTTCCGTAATATCCATTTAGTGATATTATCTACGGCTCTTATTACCGCTTGTTCATTTTGCAGGTGCTCATCCTGACCAAAATAAAAGTAACCCAGTATTACAACCATTCCAAGCTGATCAGCCTTATCAAGAATTTTTTGAAGCCGGTTTAGGTAGGGAGCCCGTAAATTTCCTAAGCTGTCAAATGCAGAATTTATCCAGCCTTTATTACCATAGCCAATTGGGCTTCCGCCCTGTAAGTTTAAAGTAAAAGCAAGCAGACCGTAAGATTTCCATTCAGGCATAGCTTCTATAAATTCCCGTGTATTTCTATCCGGGTCCCATTTATGAGTATCGGGATATTTAAAATCCCCGCGCGTTACTGGATTGAGGTCATCGAATATCCCCTGTACCATTCTTGAATTGAACAGTAGACCTTCAATTTTATATCCTTTCCAGAACCTTCCTTTATAAGTGATTTGATTATTGATATAAAACTGTTCTCCTCTTATCGAAACGGTAGTTTGAGCTTTAGGCTTGCCGCAAAGGCAAACACTACTTGCTGCAATCAACAATCCTAAAATAAAAACTGATGTCCTGAACGTTCTATTCATGTTCAAATTCAACAAAATATTTTTTTATTTGAATAGCCCAAGGCGGAGTTCTTTTCGCCTTGAGTTATGAATACAAATATACAATATTTTCTACGGCATTTATCAAACCCTTTCGTCCCGGATGACGGCTACTTCAATAATATAAGCTTTTTTGTATCAACATAATCTCCAGCCTGCAGCCGGTAGAAATATACCCCGCTCGCAAACCGGCTTGCATCCCAGTTAATCATATAGCTTCCAGCCTTCATTGTTCCGTTTACTAACGTTGTTACCTGTCTTCCAAGAATATCATAGACAGTTATTTTTACCTTCGACTCTTTAGGCAGATCAAACTGAATCGTTGTACTTGGATTGAAAGGGTTTGGATAGTTCTGGTACAATTCAAATCTATTCGGGATAGTTTCATTCGTCTCTGCAATGCCTGTAACGTTATTTTGAAGTTCTACAAATATTTTATTATTCCTTAGATAATTGGTCGTCCCCGAAGTCCACGCAATTGAAGGAGAGTAATGTGTATAGGTTTCCGCAGACTGCTGCTTGCCGAGAAAAACGAGACTCACTGGAACCTGTATAGTATCATTCATCGCAAGAGAATCTATTGTCCAAGATGCTGTGCCTACAGGCTTGAAATATTGTGTGGTTGGGAAATTTATTATAACATTTCTTGCAATATCGCTTCCGAAGTTGGTGTAAAACAGGGTATAATTCAGTGTGTCACCGGCATTAAATTTAACTCTGTCAACATTATTTAGGGCGTATGAAGTCATGCGCAGACGCGCATCCAATTTTATATTATCCGAAGAATTCCCAAAGTAAAATGCAGGACTGGCTTTCAGTTCACATTTGTTTCCTTTTGCATCTTCTGCGCTTGCAACTACATCAACGAATCCTTTAGGAATGTAATTTGGTATTGAAGCATCATATTCATTCCCGCCAACGTAAGATACAGGTAATGCAATCTCATCGCCTGACGCCAATACCAGCGAGATATTTGCCGAAGTAATGCTTTTATTTGGATCAAAAAGGATAAGACGAATTTTCCCGCTCTGGTTGGGCTGCACTACATCTACCGCTCTACCATCTACAGCGACCTGCAGAAGGTTAAATGACGGGAAGTAAGTAGTATCATCCGGTTTATCAGGTATCTGATATTCAAAATCAGCAGTAGCTTGACCGGCTTGACCTAAGATAGTATACGAAGGCGCATCGCTCAATATATTTAGTGTGCCAACGTTATTAATTTTATTATAGATAAAGTAAGAAGGAACTGCCTTGGGAAAAGGGATCGGACTTAACAGGGGGCGGAAATGATTTATGTTTGTTTGCGCCCGATTGAATGCGAACACTTGAGAATTAAAAAGCGGTATGCCCCAGTATAGATTATAATTATCCCTCCATTCGTTAACCCCGTTTGATTGTTTTATTCCTCCGTTTGTATTGATATAAGCGCTAGACTGTTCCCAATTTAGCAAATCGTTGTTACATCCCATGAATAGTGATCCGCCTATCAGGTACGTCATATAATCCGGATAAGTAAGATGAGAGTTTTGTTCAATCTTAATAGTCTCACCTGGCTTAACAGTCTCATATGTATATAGAGAGGATAATTCTGCTGCCATCTGCGATCCGGCAGGAAGCGTGGAAACTTGCATCTGCTGAAAGACAGCTTCTCCTTTATCGTTGATAGTAAAATCCGGCGTTCGCAATGTTGACGGGTCGGTAAAATCATATGAATCAGGTGTATAATGCAGATGCAAATAACTCGCGCCAAGATCCATAGACTTGTATAGGTATTTATCATTCTTAGCCTCATCTGTACCAGGTTTATTAAAATAGAAATTGCAAACTGGTGCGGGAGGTTGTTGATTTAAATAAAAAGACGGAAAGTCGAGCCGGATGCTTTCAAGACTATAACCGTATTTGCCCGGATACACCCTCATCGTATTTAAATCAACCGGAATGCTCTTTCTCCAATGCGCAGGAATCGGTACATAAGGATCATCGTATGAGGTCGTTACATGATAACCAACTAAATTGGCTGCACCAGTAGCGATATCAATATCTTGTTGTGTATGGAGACCAAAAAGAGATTTGCTGAGAACGAAAATATCCGAGTCCCGTGATACAGAAAATGCTTTTTGTATGAAGAAAGCCGAATCAAGCGGAGAGAAGAATAACCCGGCTCTTGTGGAATCATTCCAATCAGGATTTAATATTGCGCTAAATTTGATGCTTGATTGATAAGTGAAACTCTCGTTATACACTACTAACTCATAAGATACATCGGCATAGGCAGTAGAATCAAAAGTAACTTTGTTATTATGAATATCATAAAGGCTGTCACCGAGCATATTTATTGATGCTTCATCATGGCTTACTAAAGCATAGGTCAGCCCGGTAGGATTATTAATTACATGGCGGACAAAATAAAAATCAAGAGAGCCGAGTGTATCTTGAATCATTGATGCAAGCATATCCAGTGAGTAACCTTCCGTTACAGGAATAATGTACTTTGTACGATCAGACCCAAAGCTTACAGTTTTGATAGTCCCGTGGGTTCTATCTATAAGGTCTAACGAAGCCGGCGGTATATCAAAAGTAATTACAAGAGTAGTTGTTTTTATGAAACAGAAAGGAACTGTTACTTTATCGGAATCGGATGTTACGTCGACTTTACCGAGGTACGCAAATGGTTCGGTAGAGAGGACAGGTACTGAAGATGGAACTGATAAAATTGCCAGGACGGTTGTTTCTTGTCCCGCACCAAGGGAGAAAGAACTTTTATCAAACGTTAATGCTGCCCCTGACGGTAGTCCTTCAATATTACTTATCCTTATGTCTTGAGAAACAGAGCGGAAATTGCCGATCGTCATCTTTATCGTATCGATCCAAACATCTTTCTCTAAATCGTCATAGCCGAAGCTCATGACTCCCGGTGCAACTACCAATCTCGCTTCTGTCGCATCCAGAGCATCGACGCATCCTTTTCCCTTTGCAAATATCGATACGGAATCTGCTACAGAATGAGCCGTGTTTACTATAGCCGCCTTTATTTCCTCAGGTGTCCATTCCGGGTGTTCCTGCTTAATCAGCGCGGCTGTACCGGTTACGTGAGGCGTAGCCATGGAGGTGCCCGACCAGCTTGCCGTTTGATTATTCAATATAGTAGATAGAATATTTACACCCGGAGCTACAACCTCCGGTTTAATTGCAGAATAAATGGGATCGGGTCCCATAGAACTGAAATAAGCGATATTAAAAGCAGAATCGCAAGCCCCAACAGTCAGCGCACTTTCGCTTGTACCCGGTGATCCGATGGTTCCGTATCTGCCAAACCCGGAGTTGCCTGCTGCAACAACACAAAGAATTCCCGCATTAGTAGCATTAGCCACAGCGCTATCTACCGGGTTATCCGGGATTGCGGATCCTCCCAGGCTCATATTAATTATACTTGCACCATCATCGGTAGCTGGATTGCCATCCGGGTCAAGACAGTAATCTATACCGGCGATTACATCAGAGAACGAACCTGTTCCGTTTGCATCCAGTACTTTGACTGCAAGAAATTTTACATCCGGTGCTACTCCGCGCAAACTGTCGCCGCCATTGGCTCCAATTATTCCGGCTACATGTGTGCCATGCCCGTTATCATCCATCGGATCATTGTCGTTATTTGCAAAATCATATCCTCCAATTACACGAAAAGCAGGACCGAAGCCGCCTCCCAATGCCGGGTTGTTGTAATCTATTCCAGTATCGATATCACCAACCAGGACTCCTTTGCCTGTTATTCCAAGGCTGTCCTGCACTATGTCCGCTCTAATTTGATGTACCGACTGAGTTAGATCGGCTTTCACTTCTCTATCCTCACTGATATATTCTACCATTGGTAAGGAACGAATCCTATACATCATTTCGCGTTTGCATTGAAGCGCCACTCCATTTATTGCCCTATAATATTCCCGCGAAATTTTATAGCTATAGTCGGATTTTAACTGGCGGGACATTTGTTGACTAATTGTATTAAGAGTTGTTCTGAAAGCTGTATGACTTGCCTGCAAAGAAGCATAGACTGATGCAATTGAAACTTTATGTAAAGCTTG
>JBJKRP010000256.1:0-2887 GCA_046704565.1 Ignavibacteriaceae bacterium
ACCTTGGAAGGAAAATATAAGGACCGGGGTCATTTAAAAAACCGCAGCTAATACTTTTTATGGATGTAAGCGAATCAAGATCAATTACCGCATCGAGATCATTTACATGAAAGCCTCTCCAGTTACCGTCGCCGTAGCTTGTACTTCCTTTAATGCCGTTTGTCAGACCGAATTTACCGGCGGAGTATTTATCGTCAAACGGGTACTTTAACGTTACTTTCTTTCCAAGCGCTTTATTAATATAAAATGTATTGTCGGAAATTCTGTTGCTTAGTTTTCCGTTTTCCATTGCAGCCGCTTTTATTTCTGTAGTGGAAGTTAATTTTATCGGCTTGGTGTACAACATAGATTGAGTTGTCGGATTGCTTCCGTCCGTAGTATAAAATATTTCGGGAGAATTAATTTCGGTACTTAGTTTTATGCTTAGTCCTGTTCTTCTCGGCAGAAAGCCGGATTTTGCGGTAACATCAAATATGCTGTTTGAATAATTAATACCTAAGTATTTATAGAGTTTTAAATGTTCCGCTACTCTTGCAGCAAAATTATTCCAGTCAAGCCTGTCTTTTTTTGTCCACACAATCTCTGAAAGCGCTGCTATTCTCGGGAACAATTGGTATTCGACCTGGCTGCCTGTCTTAAGGTTTTCAGTCCACATGCATGCTTCGGCGCCGAGAATATATTTCCGATCGTTTTTAGTCAGCTCGCTTGGAACCGGGTCGTAGGAATATACTTTACTTAGTGGAAGAAATCTTCCAATAGGATTTGGCTCGTACTTTGGATCGCCCTGGTAAGAATTAAAATACAGATAATCACCCGGTGTCATAATAACGTCATGCTTCTGCTCTGCGGCAGCTATTCCGCCGGCTTCGCCTCTCCAGGACATAACTGTAGCGTCCGGTGCTAAACCGCCTTCGAGAATTTCATCCCATCCTATTATTCTTCTTCCTTTTGAATTTACGAAATCTTCTATCCTGCGGATGAAATAACTTTGCAGCTCGTCTTCATTCTTTAATCCCAATTCCTTCATCCTTTTTTGATCTTTGGGACATTGGCGCCATGCGTCTTTAGGAACTTCGTCTCCGCCAATATGAATATACTTTGAGGGAAACAATGCCATTACTTCTGTCAGTACGCTGTCGAGAAACCGGAATGTTTCATCATTACCCGCACAATATACGCTGCTGAATATTCCCCACTTTGTCTCAACATTAATTGGTTTGCCTGTGCAAGAGAGCTGCGGATATGAAGCAAGCGCAGCTTCGGAATGACCGGGCATCTCAATTTCGGGTACAACGGTAATATAACGGCTTTTTGCGTACGCTACTATTTCTTTAATATCCTTTTGTGTATAATAGCCGCCGTAGCGGGAGGTATCGCCGCCGGTTTCTTCCCGCCATGCACCTACTTGAGTAAGCCTGGGATACTTTTTAATCTGGATCCTCCAGCCCTGGTCGTCGGTTAAATGGAAGTGGAATGTATTCAGCTTATACATAGCCATGTAATCGAGATATTTTTCTATAAACTCTTTCGGGAAAAAGTGTCTGGAGACGTCGAGGTGCAACCCTCTCCATTTGAATCTCGGAACATCCTTAATATGAAGGCATGGAAGCAGCCATTGTGTATCTTCACCATTCTTTACGCCAAGTTCGTCGAATGGAATTAATTGCAGAAACGACTGAACCGCGTAAAACAAGCCGTTAGGTTCGTGTCCTGTAAGTACGGCTGAATTATTTTTTATATCTAATAAATATCCTTCTTTACCTAGAGAACGCGCTTTTGCGTTTAACGATAAAATTATTTTACCGGGCTTATTGCCTGTTTTATTTTCAGAAACCTTAAGCTTTATACCCGTTAACCTTTTCACTCTTTCCAAAAGGTAAGAGCAAATTTGAGCGCTCTCTTTTGTACCGGATTTATCTACAATCAGGATATTCTTTGTTAATATAAAATTACCTTTATGAAAGACTACTTTTTCAGGTCTTGGGATGATCGATATTTTTTTCTGAATATTCTGCGAATAGAAGCTGGCTGCCAAAGCAAAGAACATAACGGCTGTTAACGTAAAACGGAAATACATTCTTACCTCGTTGAGAATAATTTTAATGATTGTCATATTAAGAGGGTTCTTTAACCTTTTTCTTCCTTGCTAAAGATAAATATATTTTTAACATCAAACAAAAAATTGCGGATGGGATAAATTTCGGGTAGGGTATTTCCGATTTCAACTGTATTATATATTCAGAAGCCAAAAAAGGAAAGTATATGAATAGAAGCCGTATCCCGGAATTATGTATAAAATCAATTACCGGGAATATAAATGAATCCGAAAAGAAAATATTAAACGATTGGCTGAACGAATCGAAGCTCAACCGTGATGAATTTGAAATGATGAAATCAATATGGAAATCTGCTGTGCCGGAGACAGTACCTCGGTTCACTTCCGTTGATTCCGGATGGAAGGAGTTATCTGAATTGATCTCCGTGCAGAACAAAAATATTAGAACTGCTGATGCAGGATATAATTCTGACGGAAATCAGTTTGATAAAATTGCAGAATTCATCCGCTTTAGCTTTATGCCTAAGCTAAAGCCGGTTCTCAGCGGCGTAATTATATTATTCTTTTTAATCAGTGCGGTTCTAATATTAAGCCGGAATGAGGCCGGTTCCATTTTGAAAGTAATTGAGACTGCCGGTAATCAGAGAGAGAATATAAATTTACCCGACGGCACTAAAGTTAATCTTAACGGCAAAAGTACAATTGAATACCCGGCGCAATTCGGTAAAAGAGACCGTGTTGTTAAACTGAACGGCGAAGCCTTCTTTTCAGTAGCCAGGGACGTGCATCATCCTTTCATAATAAAAACCTTGAATGCAAAGGTTACAGTAC
>JBJKRP010000257.1:0-11980 GCA_046704565.1 Ignavibacteriaceae bacterium
ACCATTCCGCGGGTAGAAATTATTACAAGCTCGTCGCCGTCGACTACTTCCATCATCGCGATCATCTTGCCGACTTTGTCTGAAGTTTTAACAGTGATGACTCCTTTGCCGCCGCGGTGAGTTATTCTGTAATCGTTAATGTCAGAGCGTTTGCCGAATCCATTTTCTGTAACAACGAGTATGTTATCGTTTCTTTTAATTACAAGAAGTCCTACAACCTTATCACTCTTTTCAAGCTTCACGCCGCGCACGCCGGTGGCAACTCTCCCCATGTCACGCACATCTTTTTCGTTGAAGCGGATGGCAAAACCGTTTCTTGTACCTAGTACAATATCGTTGCTGCCGTCGGACATTTTAACGGCAATCAATCTATCGCCTTTAACAAGATTGATAGCGTTGATGCCGCCTTTACGTACGTTGCCGTATGCTGAGACTACCGTCTTCTTAATTGTTCCCTGCTCTGTTGCCATTATGAGGTAGTTGTCGTCCTTAAATTCTTTTACAGAAACAAAAGCAGTAATAACTTCATCCGATTCTTTTTCAATTAAATTCAGAATTGATCTCCCTCTCGTTGCGCGTCCGCCTTCGGGTAACTCAAATACTTTCAGCCAGTACACTTTGCCCTTATCTGTAAAGAATAAAATGTAATGATGTGTAGATGCGATAAACATGTGCTCGATAAAGTCGTCGTCTTTAGTGCCGGCGCCGGTTACGCCTTTGCCGCCCCTGCCTTGCTTCCTGTATCCGCTTACCGGGAATCTTTTGATGAACCCTTTGTGCGAGATGGTAACTACAACATCTTCTTCGGCAATTGTATCTTCCAGTGAAAACTCCTCGTAGTTGTAGATTATCTCGGTCCTTCTTTTATCGCCGTATTTTTCTTTCAGCGCGAGCAGTTCATCTTTGATAATAAGATACCGTTTCTCTTCGCTGTCGAGTATACCTTTTAATTTCTCAATCAGCTTTATTACTTCTTTGTATTCGTCTTCAATCTTCTTTCTTTCCAGACCGGTCAACCGCTGCAGACGCATATCAAGGATAGCCTTAGCCTGAATCTCGCTGAGTTTGAAGCGTCGCATCAAATTATTTTTGGCGGTTTCAACATCCCTGGATTTTTTAATTGTCTCGATAACTTCGTCGATATTATCCAGAGCGATTATGTATCCTTCTAAAATGTGAGCGCGTCTTTCTGCAGCATCAAGGTCGAATCTTGTTCTCCTAATAAGAACATCCATCCGGTGCTTGATGAAATGCTGCATCGTTTCTTTAAGCGTAAGAACTTTAGGAACGCCGTTAACAAGCGCCAGCATTATTACGCCGAACGTCGTCTGCATTTGTGTATGCTTGAACAACTGGTTAAGTACCACAGTCGGCTGTGCATCGCGTTTCAATTCAATTACAACGCGCATACCGTCGCGGTCCGATTCATCGCGAATCATGGCGATGTCATGGATTTTATCTTCTCTTACAAGGTCGGCAATCTTTTCAATCAGGTTTGCCTTGTTAACTTGATAAGGAAGCTCAGTTATGATGATATTTTCTTTCCCGCTTTTAAGAGTCTCGGTATTGGCTTTTGCTCTTACAATAATTCTTCCTCTGCCGGTGGTGTAGGCGTCCTTTACTCCTTCGTAGCCGTAAATAATTCCGCCGGTTGGAAAATCAGGAGCGACTACATGCTTCATTAATTTTTCGTTTGTAATATCCGGATTTTTTATCAATGCGATTAATCCGTCGATTACCTCGGTAAGATTATGAGGCGGAATGTTTGTTGCCATTCCAACGGCAATACCGCTCGAGCCGTTTACAAGCAAGTTAGGCAAGTAGGAAGGCAGAACCGTCGGTTCCTGAAGTGAGTCGTCAAAATTCGAGACATAGTCTACGGTGTTCTTGTCAAGGTCGCGAAGCATTTCGTCTGCAATTCTCGCAAGACGTGTTTCGGTATATCTCATCGCAGCAGGAGAGTCACCGTCGACTGAGCCGAAGTTTCCCTGTCCGTCAATCAGCGGGTAGCGTAGAGAAAAGTCCTGAACCATTCTCACCATTGTATCATAAACCGCCGAGTCTCCGTGCGGATGGTATTTACCAAGAACCTCTCCAACAATTCTTGCGGATTTCTTGTAAGGTTTATTATATGCTACGCCGAGCTCGTACATTCCAAAAAGAACTCTGCGGTGTACCGGTTTCAATCCGTCTCTTACGTCGGGCAGCGCGCGCGCTACGATTACAGACATCGAGTAATCGATGTAAGAAGATTTCATTTCCTCTTCAAGTGAAACGGGTACTATTTTTTCAAAAATGGTTGCCATAAGCTTATTCGTTGTTTTCTATGTCAGTTAAAATATTTGCTATTGTTTTCCTAAGTAAGGGAAGTCATCTTTACAAATGTTAAAGATAACTTCGGCATCGATTTCAAAGTAATGATGAGAAATTTTATCACGAAAATTAATTATGTCCTTCCAGTCAACTTCCGGATGCTTGTCTAACAATTGTCTATTAGTTTGGGCTACCTTCTTTATGGTCTCTCCTATTGCTTGCAGCCTCATTGAAATTGAATCCAGCCTTTCGATTCCGGTATCATTTTTTAAAAAATCCTCAAACGATTTTAGCCTTTTACTTCTTTTAGAAACAATGTCTATAGATTCTAAAATCTTATGAAGATATTCAATTATTGCCGCATCAGACATTTATTGCATCCTTCTGTATTGTACTGATAAATCCATTTCTAAGATTTGCATGGTTCCGTATAACATCAACCTTCCTTCGGAATTGATACTCCAGATATTCCTCAAGTGCGCAGATTTTATGAAACGATGCGGGCATCTCTACAAAGAAATCTATGTCGCTTTCTTCTGTTTGTTCATCTCTTGCATAGGAGCCAAACAGCGCAATTCGCTCAACTCCATAGTTTTCTTTTAGATGAGCTTTTTGTGCTTTCAAAAAGTTTAAGAAGTATTCTTTGTCTAACAAGGTTAAACATCCAGATTTCTTACATACTTTGCGTTCTTTTCAATAAACTCGCGGCGCGGCTCGACCGCATCGCCCATCAGAGTTTCGAAAATTTTATCTGCAGCAGCAGCGCTTTCCAGCGTAACCTGAAGAACCGTTCTTGTCTCGGGATTCATTGTCGTTTCCCAGAGCTGTTCGGGATTCATTTCTCCCAAGCCTTTGTACCGGGAAATGTTTACGCCCTTCACGGAGACTTCTTCTTCGCTCTCGAGCTTCTCTTCTTCAACTGCTTTGCCGTTTACTTTCAGACGCTTAAGAATTTCATCTCTCTCGTTGTCGTCGAAGGCGTAGAATTCTTCTTTGCCTTTTTTGATTTTGTAAAGAGGCGGCTGAGCAATATAAACTTTTCCCTCGTTAATTAATTCATTCATGTGTCTGTAAATAAAAGTAAGAAGCAGCGTGCGGATATGGCTTCCGTCCACGTCGGCATCTGTCATCAAAATTATCTTTCCATAGCGTGACTTTGATGCGTCGAACTCTGCGCCGAGACCGGCACCGATTGCAGATATGATTGCGCGGATTTCGTTGTTCTCAAGTATCTTATTCATATTCGCTTTTTCAACATTCAGTATCTTTCCTTTAAGAGGAAGGATTGCCTGGAACCTTCTGTCGCGCCCTTGCTTTGCAGAGCCGCCTGCGGAATCACCTTCGACAATATAAATCTCGCAGTGCTCCGGGTCGGTGATTGAGCAATCTGCAAGCTTGCCGGGAAGATTCAAACTGTCGAGAGCATTCTTTCTCCGGGCAAGATCGCGTGCCTTTCTGGCGGCTTCGCGCGCTTCTGCCGCACGCATGCATTTTTCAATTATCTTTTTGCCGATTCCGGGATTTTCTTCCAGATATTCCGCAAGCTTTTCGCCGACCAGAGTCTCGACTGCAGATTTTGTTTCGCTATTGCCGAGCTTGGTTTTTGTTTGACCTTCGAACTGAGGCTCTGCCACCTTAACGGAGATTACCGCTGTTAAGCCTTCTCTAAAATCGTCGCCGGTTAAATTAATTTTACTGCCTTCTTTAATCAATCCGTTTTTTGCGGCATAGTTGTTTAGAGTCCTGGTCAGCGCAGTTTTGAAGCCCACCAGGTGAGTTCCGCCCTCATGTGTATTAATGTTGTTGACGTAGGAGAAAATATTTTCGTTGTAGGTGTTGCTGTACTGGAACGCTACCTCAATCGGGGTTCCATCTTTTTCTCCCTCGATATAAACTTTTTTATGAAGCGGATCCCTGGTCTCATCAAGATATTTTACAAATTCTATAAGTCCGCCCTTAAAATGAAACGTCTCTTCTTCGCCGCCGTTTCTTTCATCTTTAATCTTTATCGTGATGTTCTTATTCAAGTAGGCAAGCTCGCGCATTCTTTCCGCCAGCGTATCAAACTTAAACTTGAAAGCTTTGAAGATTTCTTTATCCGGATAGAAAGTGGTTTTTGTTCCGGTTTCGTTTTTCTTTGTCTTACCTGTTTCCTTTACCGGCTTAACAGGAATGCCTCTTTTATATTCCTGGAAGAAAACCTTTCCGTCTCTTCTAACTTCTACCTGTAGCCATTCCGAAAGCGCATTAACAACAGAAACGCCCACTCCGTGCAGACCACCGGAAACTTTGTAAGTGTTCTTATCAAACTTGCCGCCGGCGTGGAGTACGGTCATTACAACTTCAAGCGCAGATTTTTTTTCTTCCGGGTGAATATCTACCGGTATTCCTCTCCCGTTATCTTCAACTGTTACGCTTTCATCTTTGTTGATTGTAATTAAAATGTTATCCGCATATCCGGCAAGTGCCTCGTCAATGCTGTTGTCGACAACTTCGTTGACAAGATGATGCAGACCTCGCGTACCAACATCGCCGATGTACATTGCGGGACGCTTTCTTACCGCTTCAAGTCCTTTTAAGACGTTTATATTTTTCGCGCTATATTCGTCAGTTTTTTTCTCGTTTGACATTCAATTTATCCGTAACTATTTGTAAATCTCTTTTAAGCTATTCGTTCTTATTTCCTATTCAAAATGAAAAAAGTAATTGTTTATTGGCTAAATGGCAATATAGCAATTAAACAGTTTATCAATTTATGGAATTCACACAAACCTGATTTTGTTTATCCTGATTTCTTTTGGTAACCCATCCCTTTGGGAGAAATAATCATTTACCTTGTCGACTATCAGCTTCTCTCTAAACTTTAGCTCATTCCGCCAAGTTGGATTTTCAACTTTAAGCGATAGAACTCTCTTCTCTACCTTTACCGCCGATGCAACTTTTTCCAAGTCCGGAAAGATTGTGTTGAACTCGGATACCACATCAGATTCCTCGATAATCTTTCTAAGCCCTGCAAATGCGGGTTCTGTCTTAAATGCATCCGAAAGGCTTTTGAAGCTGTTAGGCATAGGCTATCTTCCCGTTCTCAAGGAAAATTAATTTGTCGCTGTCACTCTTGCTTAAATAAGAATGATTTGTAAAATCCGTAAGCGTTATAAACGCCTGACCGACGCCTTTCAAGTAATCGCTTATCTTCATCGACCGCTTTGTGTCGAGCTCGCCGAAGACGTCATCAAGCAGAAAGAGAGGCAGCTTGCCCGAACTGTTCTTCAGATAAAAGAACTCCGCAAAGCGCAAAGCCGTTTGAAATGTTTTATGCTGCCCTTGGGAGCCGTACATTTTCAAGTTCTTTCCGTTTACTTCAAATATAAAATCATCACGATGCGGACCTACCAGGTTTGTTGCTCTTCTAAGTTCCTCTTCTCTTTTATTTGAGATTAAACTCTTGAAGCGGGATTCAATATCGGGATCATCATAGCCATCCAGGAAAGAATATTTAATTTCCGGCATCTCAACGTCATCCATAATTTTCCTATAAGAATCCTTAACAAAGTCATTAAAGATTTCGACAAAGCTTTTCCTGTGTCTGATAATTTCCGAGCCGGTCTGGATAAGCTTTGAAGTCCACGCATCAACCTCTCCAAGCAAGTCTGTTCTTTTTGTTTCCTTAAATAGGCTTAGCAAAGAAGAACGGTGCCGCAGCGTTTTATTGTAATCCAGCAGGAAGTTCAAATAAGTTTCGCTTGCCTGCGAAATTATTGAGTCAACAAGCTTGCGGCGCTCTCCCGGAGAGCCTTGAGTTATTGCGTGATCCGCCGGAGTAAGCAGAACGACCGGGAACCTCCCGATAATATCTGCAGAGCGGCTGACCTGCTTCCCGTTCTGGAAATAATACTTCCTGCTTTCATTAAGAGAATAATAAACGCGCGCATTGTCTTCAGTCAGGTCTCTGAAGCATCCGTTAATTTCAAATTCCTCTTCGCCGAATTTAACGGCTTCGCTGTCTGATTTTGAGCTGCTGCTCTTCGTGGTACAGAGATAGTAAACCGCTTCTAAGATTGATGTCTTCCCTTGTCCGTTTCCTCCGATAATGTAATTCAACTCTTCGGAAAAGCTTAGCTGCGTACTCTTATGACTCCTAAAATTTTTTAAACTGATGGAGGATAATACCATATTAATTATTTAATCGAACGGGCATTAAAAGCATCATTAACTCCTCGTTCTCTTTCGCTTCAGACGGTTCGATAATGCATGCTTTTGTGGGTGAATGCAGCTTGAAGATTATTTCACCGGCTTCCAAATGAGATAATATGTCGTTAACATATGAAGTGTTAAAGCCAATATCCATAGGCTCGCCGGCATAATCGCACAAGATATTCTCTTTTGCGTTTGAGCCGTGGTCTATGTCTTCGGCAGAAACTTCAAGATTATTTTTGCCGATGGAGAACTTAACCTGTTTTGAGCTTGAAGCCGAGAACAAACTCATTCTCTTTATGGTCGAAAGTAAATCGCCGGTTTTAATTTTCATCAGGTTCTCGTTTTCCAAAGGAATAACGCTGCTGTATGAGGGATACTTCTCGCCGATCAACCTTGAAATAAACTCAAGGTCTCCGATGTGGAATGAAATGTTGGTCTTGCTCAAATAAATTTTTACGTCGGTCTCTCCAAGAAGTTTTGAAAGAACCGTTATTGCTCTTTCCGGGACCACAAACTGCTCTTCAAATCCGGGCTTTACGTTTTTATTTACCAGTTTTACTAATCTATGACCGTCGGTAGTAACAAAGCGAAGACCCTCTTCGGAAAATTCAAAAAGTGTCCCGGTCATTGCCGGACGCATTTCTTCTTTGCTCATTGCAAAGGATGTCTGGTCGATTGCTGTCTTAAAATCTATTCCGCCGAGAATAACCTCCCGTTCTCCCGAGACTGCCGGTATTTCGGGAAAATCTTCCGGCGAAGAATAACTTAAATTATAGACTCCGTTTTCAGTCTTTAATTTTAGTTTTGAATTCGGTTCGGTTTCAAAATGAATTTGAGTTTCATTAAGCGACCGTACAATATCATAAAGCAGCCGTGCCGGGATTACCATTTTTATGTTCTCGTCTGCAGCAACGTTTATCGAAGAGCGCAACGCGATTTCAAGATCGGTAGCACATACGTTCAGAGCGCCGTCTTTGATATCAAAAAGAAAATTCTCTAAAATTGGCATTGGAGTACGCGAAGGAACTGCCGGGATTATCTTCGACAATAGCTTTTCCAATACCTTGCTGTTAACTTTGAATTCCATCAATAAATCTCCGTTTTCATGGTTGGAAAAATACAAATTTTAAGCGCTTAAAACAATGTAAATACTGATTATAAAGGCTGAAAAAAGGCAAGGAATTCAGCTCGTAAATTCTTTTATAACTAGCCGGCTACGGCGTTGTCGTTCCGGTTGTCTGGCTATCGCTGTTTGAAATAGTAACGTAAACTGTATATGACCCGTTAACCAAAGTGCTGGTATAATACAATAAAATTTTTGTATCTGCATTTACCGTAAATGTACCGGTTAAATTTCCCTGGGATGATGCACTGGTAGCACTTGCCGGTACGGAAAACGTCGTTGCATAATCATAAGTACCCTGCCGTATCTTTTCAACTTTAGAGGTCTGACCTGCCGGGACAGTAACAATTTGCCCGCGAAAATTTATATATAATGCACCCTGTGTCTGATTGTTGAACGAAATGCTGTTTTGGACAGAGGATGAGCAGCTAATCAAGCTAAGCGCTAAAGCAAAAACAACAGCGGCATTAAGTAACCATTTTTTCATAAATTTATCTCTAAATGTTTTCGAACCAATTTATCTATTTAACGGCATCAAAAAATTAGCGTAAAAGAATTTAATAATCAACCAGCTTAAGTCATCCGAACAGAACACTGATTTCTTCCCTGGTTAAGTCCTTTAGCGAACCTTCTTCGCTTATAATTATATTTTCAACCAGCGCTTTCTTCTTTTCCTGTAGCTGAAGAATTTTTTCTTCAACGCTGTCTTTGGTAATGAACTTGTAGACGAAAACATTTTTATCCTGTCCGATGCGGTGAGTTCTATCTGTGGCTTGCGCTTCTACAGCCGGGTTCCACCACGGATCATAGTGGAAAACATAATCGGCGGCAGTAAGGTTCAATCCGAAGCCGCCTGCTTTTAAGCTTATCAAAAATATCTTTACGTTTTCGTTTTCCTGGAAATTTTTTACACAGCTTTCTCTGTCAACTGTGTTTCCGGTAAGATACTCATAAAAAATATTTTTTTCATCCAGATAATTTTTAATGATATCCAGCATCTTAACAAACTGCGAAAATACAAGCACCTTGTGATCTTCTACAAGAACGCTTTCAATCTGTTCTTTAAATTCCTCGAACTTGCCGGACTTGCTTTTGTAGCCTTCCTTAACAAGCGAAGGATGATTGCAAATCTGTCTTAGCCGCAGCAAGCCTTCGATTACCTTGAAGCCGGATTTCTTTATCCCTTTCGTGTCAATCTCTTTCATTATTTCATCGCGGATGGAATCCTTCCAGATGTTATAAATCTTTAACTGCTGCGGTTCCATCTCGCAGTAAAGGGTTATCTCAGTCTTTTCCGGCAGTTCGAAGGCTACAACCTCTTTTTTTCTTCTTAAGATGAAAGGATATACGGTTCTCTTTAAATATTCCGATGCGGTACTGTCATTGTCTTTTTGAATCGGCTTAACGAATGCATCTTCAAACTTCTTCATCGAACCGAGCATGCCGGGGTTTAGAAACGACATCTGCGACCAGAGTTCGAGCAGGTTGTTCTCAACCGGAGTCCCGGTCAGGCATAAACGGTGCTCAGCCTTTAATGTCTTTATCAATCTTGAAGTCTTTGCAACCGGATTTTTTATCTTCTGGGATTCATCAAGAATTAAGTAGTTGAAATTCCTTTCTGCAAACTTTTCGAAGTCGCGGAGAAGTGTCTGATAGCTTGTAATAACAACGTCATAATCTTCAAAGTGAAGAGTGTCTTCTTTAATCCGGTTGATTCCGGTATGATTTAAGAATCTAAGTGAGGGAGAAAATCTTTCAGCTTCATTTATCCAGTTGAAGACAACTGAAGTCGGTGCAACAACAAGGTCAGGGAATGCTTTGCCTTTTTCTTTTTCATTTAAAAGAAGAGCGAGCACCTGGATTGTTTTGCCGAGTCCCATATCATCGGCAAGAATGCCGCCGAAGTTATAGTCTTTTAAGAAGTAGAGCCAATCGAAACCGGATTTCTGATAAGGACGAAGTACGTTTTGAAAAGGTTCCGGGATAATTTGTTCACGGATATTTTCAAAAGAGTTCAACTGCTCTACGTGTTCTTTGTATGTCTCATCGGTCTCAGCTTCGGCTTCTTTAATAAGAAGGTCTATGGCATTTGCCTGAAGCCAGGAGAATCTCAGATGAGGTTGTTCCTCGCCGTTATGACTTTTTATTACCTCCCCGAAAGAAAATGCTCTTCTGAATTTATTGATCCATTGCTGCGGAAGGATGCCGATAGAGCCGTCCTTTAGCTGAACGTATTCCCGCTTATGCCGTATCGCGTCCGAAAGCGCAGCAAATGAAATCGAAGTTCCGTTAAAGCTGATGTTTGCGTTTACATCAAACCAATCTATTCCCGAGGTAACCGAGAAAGTAAAGGTGGGTACAGCGGAATTAACCTTATACTTGTGAAGACTTGCTTCGCCGAAAATTTCAAATCCCAATTCTCTTATCAGCGGAAGTGTATCAAACAAAAAGTTTATCGGGCTGCTGCGTGGTATAAAGATTCCTTTTTCAATTTCCTTTACATGATACTGTTTTAATTCCATGTATGCTTTTTGTTCTTCGGGTTTGTCCCGCACAATTCTGAAAAGCTTTTTCTCCTTAAAGAACGAAGCCGCGGATTCATTTTCGTCGTAGCCTAATTCATGGTCGCCGTACAAGAACTTCAAAGTTAATTTTAAATCAGTTCCTTCTTCATAAAGATAAACCCGCTTTACCGGCGGCGAAGAAATTTCTTCAATTTCATATTTGTCGGAATCAACAGGAAGGTTTCGCGAAAGCTGCGGAAGCAAGTTCTGTTCAAAGTACTCAAGATATACTTTCGGAACCGTTACTTTGTTTGAATTATGATAGAAGCTGTAGAACTGGGTGTAATTCAGATTTGAAATTCTGAAAACTTTGTCGTCAACTAAAACCCAAAGCGGGTTGTCAAGAACCGGGATGATTTCTTTGCCGGGCTTTAGTTTAAGGTTTGCAAAATTAAACCGAAGTGAAAGGCAGATGTTCTCGCCATCCTCATTAAACAGCAGCCTTGCGCTGCCTTCTTCTTTATGTATGTATATCCTTTTGCCAAGCTCCCAGTACACGTCGGAAAGATAAACGGTCTTCTCCGAAAGAAAAGAAAGAATTTCATTAAAGAGGTGGGTGTCGTTA
This sequence comes from Ignavibacteriaceae bacterium, assembly GCA_046704565.1. Classification (GTDB taxonomy): domain Bacteria; phylum Bacteroidota; class Ignavibacteria; order Ignavibacteriales; family Ignavibacteriaceae; genus FEN-1297. Next base: position 10,763 of record JBJKRP010000257.1, read on the forward strand.
AGATGTTCTTTTGACGTAGCACCGAATTCTTCCGATGAAATTAAATCGATTGAAAACTCGCCGTAATATTTTGAAATGCGGTCGATTATTAATTTTTCCTGAAGAGATAAATCTGGCAAATTGTTGAAGCTCGTGCTGTGAAGGATTTCCGGGGACGAGACGCTTCCGTCCTTTTTAAGCCGTTGCCTTATTACGTGTAAGGTAGTTTTGTATCCTTTGGGCTGGATAGCGTATGCAATCCCGTATTTAACCTGAGTACTTTTCTTATCATTCTTGTTTATTAAGCTTGTTATCTTACCTTTGAATTCTTCGAACTTTGCAGCTTCTTTTTTCTTCTCAATTTCCTGGAGCCATTCCTTCCGATTTTTCGGTACCAAATTATTTTTAATGTTGTCGCCTTCAGATTCGTTCTTTCTGAAACTACCGAGGTAATATTCATCTACCGTGCTAAAAAAACTTCTCTCATTCAGCTTATACAGAACAGCTACTATATGTTTACAAACGCCTTTTTCGCTATAAGGACAAGTGCAAAAAGTTTGAACGGGATATCTCTTATCGTCAAAATCAATTTCAACGCTGTATTTAGATGTGCCTTCTACTATGCCTACAGCTTTGTTTGCCGAAGACTTCAGCCCGGTAACAGCTCCTTTTAGATAATAAAGATAACCACGCTTACGGATTACATCCTCTACAAGGTCATCCAATATTGCTTTTAATACTTGCATATAATAAAAATTGATTTACCAATTTATGCGAAACCAAACATGTAAAATACTTAAAGAGGAAATTAATATAAAGGAATGTACGTCCTATTGAAGATATTTATTTAACAGGAGAACATGATATGTTATTTATCTCAAAGATTTCGAAAGGAAAACGGAATAAGCAGCTTATTGCCGGTTGAAATTAATCGGTTAGATTGTGGTGTTGGGAAAAGAAGCATTGTTTCAAAGCTTAGTCATCGGTATGTGATACTCCAAAATTCTATTACTCTTTTGAAATAACCATCATCGATTTGTTAACCGGAAAATATAATAATACACAACTCTTCTGTGTATTGGAACGTCCTGTCCTGTAATTCAGATGAAGCTACCTTTAATCTTTCCGTCTTTGATTAACTCAGCTGTAATGGATTGGGTACAAGTATAAATCGTAAATTACAGCTTTCCCTTATGTCTTTATGTCTTTCTTAAACTCAAGCTGTCCTTTCATTCCAAG
>JBJKRP010000258.1:0-4364 GCA_046704565.1 Ignavibacteriaceae bacterium
ATATTAAATACAACATCAAGAACAAAGAGAATACAGGTTGCAGTTAAAAGCCCTTTTATGAAAGACACCCTGTTCATGTACTCTTATAAAAGCTATTAACCATGCAGCTTCCGATAAAAATATTGTATAAAGAAAAAGAACATTACATGTTGAACAACCCAAATGGAGTAATAGAATATTGGAGGGTTAGTAAAAGCCGGCAAATTTATTTTCTTAATATTCCATTACTCCATTACTCCAATTTTCAAACAAAAATTCTCAACATAAAAGATGCAGCGCGGTAAGTTATGAATTCCTCATTAGACATAATTGGCTCTTACTTAATCGGAGGAATTGTTGCGCTGGGCTTGGTTGTATTGATGTTAACATTTAATAAGAAATCCCAGGAGACAAAGCTTAGCGAAATATCTCAATACACTACCGAGCAAATAGGAGATATCCTTGGACACGATTTTAATAAGATCGGCTACGGTGTAGGCGGTAGTAAAATTGTAAGTATAACCGATAGTTCAATTTCATTCCTGGCAGACCTTCAGAATAATCAAACAGTTGATTCGATTTCGTATTCAGAAGTTAAGCAGAACAATAAATTGTATTTATTAAGAAAAGTCATCGAAGGCAATCAGACTAAACAATGGAATATTCCCGTAAAGAGCTTCGATATAGCAGGTATTGATACTTCAGGAAATACTACGTACACAATTTCAAACATAAAAGGAATTGAAGTTAAATTGCTTGTAACTAAAGAAAGCTATTCAAATTCTAACTACAGTATTGGTGCCTTTTGGCAAAGAATATTTTATCCACCAAATTTATAAAATCATATGGGCAAAATGCTTTTAATATTGTTAATGGGCGGAGGGATGCTTTTCTCAATTGCATCGCTGAACATAAATCGCAGCAATGACGAGATGCTGGGTAATACAATTACCGAATATCAGAAAAGCGAGGCAAAAGATTTCGCAAAGAGCGGTATAGAATTCGCCCTTAGAAACTTATCAAATGATACTACGTGGACGGGAGGTACTACACAGCTAAAGGGAGGCTTAGTTCAGATTTCGGTTAAAAGCACTACAAGCCAATATCCTAACGGTCCAAACGCGGATTTAACAAGTGCAAGGCAGATTACTTCCATAGGCATTTGCGGGAATGATTCTTCTACCGTATTGGCAGTAGTACAACTTCCTAATGCAAATAATCCCTATAACCAAAACAATCCGCCGGCTATGATGAAGGATGCAATTACTACAGGGAATAATTGCAGCTTAAACGGTAATGTGGATGTTGAAGATGACGGCAATTCAGCATGGAATGCCAATGTACATGCTAACGGCGATTTTAATATGAATGGAAACAACATGATAAAAGGATTTGTAACCTATGGCGGTCAAGCTGCAATAAATCCATCATGGAGAGAAAACTCAAACATTAAACCAAATCAAAACCCGAATAATAATCCAAACTGCTCTCGTTCAGACCAGGTAGACATTCCTTCATTTAATGCGAATAATTTCAAAAGTAAGGCACAGCTTAAATATAACTCCAATACTACTATAAGCGGAAATATTACTCTTGGCACTAAGACTAATCCTAAAATTGTTTACATAGGCGGAGATTGCACTTTTAAGAATACGACTATTTCAGGATATGGTGAATTTATTGTAGCCGGTAACATTCTTGTTAACGGCAGTGTCAATGTTTCCACGCCGGATCCTAACGGAAGTTCCTTAGGATTATATACCGGCGGCGATATAAACATAAACGGCAACGTTACTCTTTGGGCTCAGATTTATTCAGGCGGCAATGTAAACCTAAACGGCAATGATAAAGTTCATGGAAGCGTTACCAGCAAAGGTACGGTAAATTTCAATGGGCATGTACAGTTATATTACAGACCTGCAGACGGAAATCTAACCTCGCCGTTCTGGGAAGGTGATGAGGGCGAGGATGATGATTCAAATAATTCCAACAGCAATACTAATACGAGACCTTCGATAGTATCGTATTATGAATGAGTTTCTATCTGATTTTTATATGCAGTTCTTTCAGCTGGTTTTCATCTACAGTTGAAGGCGCATCATCCATAATAGAAACTGCGCTGGCAGTTTTGGGGAATGCAATTACTTCTCTTATTGAACTCTCGCCTGCAAATATCATAGCCATTCTATCGAATCCAAACGCTATACCTCCGTGCGGCGGTGCGCCGAATTTAAATGCGTTCATCAAGAAGCCGAATTTATATTCTGGTTCTTCTTCGGTTATGCCAAGCGTCTTAAACATCTTTGCTTGAAGTTCCGCGTTGTGAATTCTTATGCTGCCGCCGGCTATTTCAGTTCCGTTAAGAACCAAATCGTAGGCTCGTGCGTGTACGCGTGCCGGGTCAGTCTCCATAAATTCAACGTCTTCAAGCCTTGGCGAAGTAAACGGATGGTGCATTGCATAATATCTTTTCGTTTGCTCGTCCCACTCGAGCAAAGGAAAATCAGTTACCCACAAAAGCTTTGGAGCGGCACCGGGCTTAATTAAATCCAGGCGTCTTGCCATCTCTAATCTTAAAGAGCCCATAATAGATAAGGCTTTTAATCTTGAACCCGAAAGAATGAAAATTAAATCTCCAGGTTTTGCTTTTAAAGATTGAATTAAATTTTTCTTTTCTTCGTCTGTTAAGAATTTAGCAATCGGTGCTTCGAGGTCATTTTCTTTAACACGCATCCAGATTAAGCCGCCTGCGCCGAGCTTCTTAACGAAGTCTGTAATAACATCAAGCTGGTTCCTTGTGTACTCACCGCATCCTGGCGCAACCATTCCAGTTATAATTCCTTTATTCTTTATATGGTCCTGGAATACTTTGAATGCGGTATTTTCAAATACATGATTAAGCGTTACCATTTCAAGGTCGAAGCGTAAGTCCGGCTTATCGCTGCCGTAACTTTCAAGAGCCTCGTCAAATGTAAGTCGAGGCAGCGGTGTGGTTAGTTCTTGATTAAGAATTTCTTTGTATAGAATCTTCATCAAACCTTCAACCATTTCAAAAATATTTTCCTGGTCGATGAATGACATCTCAACGTCTATCTGCGTAAACTCAGGCTGCCTGTCGGCGCGTAAGTCTTCATCGCGGAAGCATTTTACAATCTGAAAATATCTGTCTAACCCCGATACCATCAATAGCTGCTTGTACTGCTGCGGCGATTGCGGCAGCGCGTAGAATTTTCCTTTGTGCAAACGGCTTGGAACAAGATAATCTCTCGCTCCTTCAGGCGTGCTTTTCATAAGGACAGGAGTTTCAACTTCAACAAAATTATTTTCATCAAAATATTTTCTAACAAGCTGGTACATCTTGTGGCGCATTAAAATATTTTGCTGAAGAGCCGGTCTGCGTAAGTCTAAGTATCGGTATTTTAGTCGAACGTCTTCGCTCGTGTCTATTTCATCTTTAATCGGAAAGGGTGGAGTCTTAGCTTCATTTAAAATTATAAGCTTGTTAACCATTACATCAATCTGTCCGGTTGCAATTGCCGGATTCTCTGTCCCTTCAGGTCTCTTCCTAACTTTACCTTCAATTGAAATTACAAACTCGCTTCGCAGGCTGCCTGCAGTTTCATGAGCTTCCTTGCTGAAGTTCGGTTCAAAAACAATTTGAGTTATTCCGTAACGGTCACGTAAATCTATAAAGATTAAACCGCCGAGGTCGCGGCGCGTATCAACCCAGCCGTTTAAAACAACATTTTCACCAATATAACTTTCCCTTAATTCACCACACGTATGCGTTCTTGTCTTAAAATACATTTTATATGTTCGATTTCCTTAAAAAAGTGAGTACAAAAATAACTAAATCGAAATGGCTGTACAAATTAGATTTCAGTTTTAATTAGTGTGAATTAGTGCTAATTCGTGGCTTCAGTTATTGCCGCGAACTCATCTGCCGCTAAGGCAGGTTAACACTAATTTCGCTAATTTTGCGTTGCTAATTTTTATTCATAATGAACAGGGATTTATGAACACTGTTGAACTTATCAGGAAAAAGCGAGATGGAAAATCTTTAGAAGAAAAGGAAATGGATTTTCTAATTTCATCATATACGAAAAATAAAATTCCGGACTACCAGTTCTCTGCCTTTTTAATGGCGGCATTTCTTAATGGAATGAACAAAGAAGAGACAACAGCTTTAACTAAAGCGATGCTTTACAGCGGAAAGGTTATCGATTTGAAATTAATTCCCGGTGTAAAGATTGACAAGCATTCTACAGGCGGAGTCGGCGACAAAACTTCTTTAATCCTCGCGCCGATAGCTGCTGCTGCGGGTATAAATGTTCCAATGATTTCCGGAAGAGGACTCGGGCATTCCGGCGGAACGCTCGATAAGC
>JBJKRP010000259.1:0-10072 GCA_046704565.1 Ignavibacteriaceae bacterium
CCTTCAAGAGGATTCGGGTAGTAAGGCTCAATCTCATAAAATCCGATTGAGCGATAAAGCTTCTGCGCAGACTGCATGGCAGAAGTAGTATCCAGCCTCATCCGCGTATAACTTTTGATCTCTGCCTCTTTGATTATTGCATTTGCCAGTTGTCGACCGATATTCTTTCCGCGGAATTTATTTTTAACATACAATCTTTTCATTTCACAAATGCCGGGATCTATTCTTCTTAATGCAATACATCCGGCAGGCTCTGCATCCTGGTAACCAAGTAGTAAAGAACCTGTTGGTTCCGAATAATCTCCCGGTAAGTTTTTAAGCTCTTCCGAAAAGTTCTGGAAGCAAAGACTGAAGCTCAATGACTCTGCATATTCAATAAAAAGACTGCGGACGATTTCTATCTCATCTTTACGGTTGACTTTTTTAATTTCCAGCATTTCTAACTATTCGTTCTTAATCTTCTCAAGCAGACTTTTGGCTTCCGCCAACTGGCTGTCGTCGTTCTCATCTTTCTTTGGGCTGGTAATAACTTTGTTCAGCATCTCTTTCGCCTTAGAATATTCATCCTGCTTAATGTAAGCTTTAGCAAGATCAAGGTAGAACATCCTGAAATTTGGAAAGAGTTTTATAGCTATGTTGTATTCGCTAATTGCCTTATCGATGTTTGCCCAGCCTAATCCCAGCAAAGCTCTTGCGGGCGCCCATTTCTCGCTTACTTTGTCATTGGTTCTCGCAAGAACATAATGGGCAAGAGCCTGAACATAATTTCCGCCGTTGCCAAGACTAATTGCTTTATCGCAGTCGGCTTTAACTGCATTTACAACTCCGGCAACAGAAAACACTCCTTTGAAAAGAGCGATCCTGCCGTTTGCGATTGCTCTTCTTAAATAAGTTATCGATTTATCCGGCGCAAGCTTTACCGATTTATCGGCATAATCATAAGCCTTCTGGTAAACTGCAAGCTGAGCATCTTTCTGCGCGCCGGTATTACCGGGCATTTTTTCTGCCATGTAAACGTAAACCCGGCTAAGCCGCCAGTACACTTCCCAATTGTCAGGAAATTGCTTGTCGGCTTTCTGAAGAACCTCAAGTGCTTTCTGATTATCAAAACTGACGTCGAGATAATCATCGCACTGCTTAAGTAGCTGATCAAGGGTTTGGGCAAATCCGGCTGCCTGGAAGAGCGCAAACACAGCTATAAAAAAAAACGATGCGAAGAACCTTTGATTTGTTTTCATAGAAGTCCCTTTGCTTAATCGAATAAAGTTTTAGAACCTGACTGACCGGCAGGCAGGTTTGAATCGTCGGATACGGGAGTAATTCCGTGATTGTAAAGATCGGTTGCGGCGAGAGAAATAAACTTTGTCCATTTGCTTTCGGAGACAGCGCCGGAGGAAAGAGCATTCTTGTATGCGTTAACCTTTGCGCTTAACTCGTCCGCCTGGTACAGGGCGATTGCTTCAAGCGTTTTAGGAACAACCGGCGATGCATATTCAAGCTTGCCCTGATGGCTTAATATCAAATGCAGAAGGCAGTTCTTTAAAGCTTCCGGGAAGCCTTTAATTTTTTTTGTCTCCTCATCAACAATCATCGCCGAGATGACAATATGACCCAGCAGCTTTCCTTTATCGGTATAATCAAAAGTATTCTCATAGCTAAGCTCCTCCGTCTTTCCGAAGTCATGCATCATTGCACCGCAAATTAAGAGGTCGCGGTTTATTTCGGGATGGATGCCGCACATCAGATCGCAAATCCTGATTATCTCAAGCGTATGCTCAAGCAGCCCGTGAAGGTAAGAATGATGCCAGGACTTCCCTGCCGGCGAGGTAGAGAACTTTAGAAAATTCTGCTCATTAAAGATTTGCACCATCAACGCTTTTAGATATGGATCAGTCAGATTATCAATACGGGAGAAAAATTCCTTCTTCATCTCATCCGGGTTCCGTTTTGATTTCGGAAGAAAATCTTTCGGCGAAACATTATCCGAAGGCTTTGACTTTCTGATTGATGAGACTCTTATTTGCGGCGAGCCCTGGAAGTCATCCATAGTCCCGGAGACTTTTACCACATCGCCAACGGATAAAGAGCGTGAAATACCTTCAATGTTATCCCAGACATTTGCATTCAGCGTCAGGGTTTGATCCCCAACTTCAAGGTAAAAGTATTCTTTGCCGGCTTTAGTCAGACGTATTTCACATTTCCTCACCAATAGGAAATGATCAATCCTCTCCCCTTTCTCGATTGCATTTAATTCTCTTTGTTCTGGCATCTTCACTCAAATTGATTTTTACCCGGATCAACATATGAAAATAAATCTTAATTATCATCCCCTTACTGAAAAATTCTTAGCGGCTTAGGACTTCTTCGATTTTAATTGTATTAAATATTTCAAACACCTTATACTTTAATAACCTCAAACAGACTTTCTTTTGGAAGATGAGCAATAACCGAACGGTTCAGCAGGTCGATTGAAACTGCTATCGTCTTACCGTTCTCTGTTTCCTGCACGGTCCCGATAACACCGGTAAACGGACCTTCCTTAATTAAAACCTTAACGCCTCTAACCAAGCCTTCATGAATATATAAATCCTGCTTGGCGCTTAGCATTGTCTTCAGGTTATCGATCTGCCACTGTGGTATTTTTGCAGGTCTGCCTCCGTCGAAAATACACCTTACAACTGCATCCTGTTCGAGGGATATGACCCGTTCCTTTTCATCGGCAAAGATAAAAATGTAGCCGCGGAGAAGCGGTTCGGTTATTTTCTTTTTCCTGTCGCTCCATTGCTTCAGTCTTGTTATTGTAGGAAGATAATAGCTTACACTGCAGGCGCCGATCTGCTCGGCAGCCTTAAATTCGTTGCGGGGTTTAGTATAAAGCGCAAACCAGGCTTTGCTTTGAGGTGCGGGTAAGGAATCAAAAGTTCCCTCATTCATATTAACATCTTACTCTGAGAATTAAAAAAATCAAATTAGTTTTTAATATTACGCTTTAGCAACCAAGATTTTAGTCCGGATTGATTCGAAATATTTTATCTCACCGGCAGTCTGCCGACCGAATAATAAATAAAGTTATTCTCCTTCATCTTTTCAAGGTCATAAAGGTTCCGACCGTCAAAGATTACCGGTTCACTAAGGAGCGATTTAATCCTGCCGAAGTCTGGTGTTCTGAATTCATTCCACTCTGTAACAATGATCAGCGCATCGGCGTTTTCAAGAGCCTGGTATTGATGAGAGCAATAAATAATTGCATCTCCTATGGCGGCTTTTGTAGTCTCTATTGCTTCGGGGTCGTAAGCAGAAATAACCGCCCCGGCACCTGTCAGCTTCTTGATTAATTTTATTGAGGGAGCTTCGCGGATATCATCTGTATTCGGCTTGAATGCCAAGCCCCACAGCGCAAACCGCCTTCCTTTTAATGTGCCGTTATAATGACCTGAAATCTTCTTGAAGAAGCGCTCTACCTGGTTTTCATTCACTGCCATTACCGACTTCAGGATTTTGAAGTCGTATTCATTTTCATTTGCCGTGTTAACCAGAGCCACTACATCCTTCGGGAAGCAAGAGCCCCCGTAACCGATACCGGGGAATAAAAATCTTTTCCCGATCCTTGAATCTGAGCCGATGCCGATACGGACTTTATCCACTTCAGCGCCTGTAAGCTCGCAAAGGTTCGCTATCTCGTTCATGAAAGTAATTTTTGCTGCAAGAAAAGAGTTGGCAGCATACTTGGTCATCTCAGCAGAGCGTTCATCCATAAAGTAGATAGGATTGCCCGAACGTACAAAAGGCTCGTAAATCTGTGCAAGCGCCGATTTAGTCTTTTCGCTGCTAGTACCTATTACGACCCTTTCAGGCTTCATAAAGTCATCTACAGCCATGCCTTCTCTTAAGAATTCGGGGTTAGAGGCAACATCAAACTCAAAGCCGGGCGCATGTCCTTTTATTATTGCACGTACCTTATCGCTCGTACCGACCGGGACAGTGCTTTTATCAATTAAAATTTTAAAACCGATGCCCGGCTCTTTCTTAAATAACTTTCCAAGGTCATCGGCAACGCCGAGAATATACTTCAGGTCTGCGCTGCCGTTGCCGTCTTGCGGGGTAGGAAGACATAAAAAGATAATCTCCGATTTCCTGACAGCTTCATGCAGGTCCGTTGTAAAGCAAAGCCTTTCGTTCTTTACATTTCGATCAACTAAAATTTCCAGTCCGGGCTCGTAAATAGGAATAATACCGTTCTTAAGCTTTTCAACTTTTACCTTATCGATATCGACGCAAGTTACAATGTTGCCTGTTTCGGAAAAGCAAGTACCTGTTACTAATCCTACATAGCCGGTTCCTACCACTGCAATATTCAAAATATTCTCCTAAAATTAATAGGCAAATATAACATTGCATAAATAAAATGTGAAGAGAGAAAGATTAGAAAAGGTTAATGATAATCCAGTACAGCCTGAACTTTTTCGCTGAAGATGTTATCGTCAATCGGCTTTTGCAGTATCGAGTCAACTCCGAAAGTCTGAAGTTCGCGTTTGATCTCTTCGGTAGCTTCCGGCACAATAGCGATGATAGGAACCCTGCTTCCCTTATCTTCTTTCCTTATAGTTTCAACGAACTGTACTCCGTTCATTAAAGGCAGGTCATAATCCGATATAATAAGCGATGGGAGCTGCGATAAGAAATGGGTAATAGCATCATAGCCATTGCCGACCCCAACCACTTTATACACCGGGAAGTTTTCTTTTATAATATTCTCGAACTTTTCCTTTTCAAGATTGTCGTTTTCTACCAGAAGTATGGTGTTAGGCGAAGAAGGAATTGTAAAGTGGAACTCGCTGCCCTTATTCTGTTCCGAATAAAACCAGATCTCGCCCTCATGCTTTTCAATAATTTCTTTAACCAGGGACAGACCAAGCCCGGTTCCCTTTTCTCCTTTGGTACCTTCAGTGGTAAACATTTTTTCAATTCTGAAAAGCTTCGCCTTGTTGGAATCCGAAATACCGAGCCCTTCATCCTTGACAATAAACTCAACAAACCTGTCGTTAAACGAGTCAGCCGAGATTTCAATAGTTGTTCCTTCAAGAGAGAATTTTATCGCGTTGCTTAGAAGGTTTGTAATCACCTGCGTAAGCAGCCTTTCATCTGCCTGAACATAAATAGATTCCTTAACGTGTACTTTAATTTCAAGCTTCTTCCTTATGGCATTGCCGGTCAAAGAGGAAATACAGTTAAATACTAAGCTTTGAGCATGCAGCCGGTTGGGCTCAATTCTTATTCTGCCTGTCTGGAGCCTTGACCAATCCAGCAGGTAATTAACAAGCTGAAGCTGATGCTGGGAGGAATCATTTATGTAATTGAGATATTCAAGCCGCTCTTCATACGACAGGTTCGGCTCATTGATAAGTATTTCCGAAAAGCCGAGAATACTTGTAAACGGCGCCCGCAGATCATGCGAAAGCATCGATATAAACTTGTCCTTGGACGCATTTAGCTGCTTAAAGTTATCAAGGGATTTTGCAAGACTGTTCGTTTCTTCCATCAGGTCTGTTATGTCGGAAGCAATGCCGCGGATTTCCATGAGCTTGCCTGATTTGTCCCTTACCGCGGATATACTCTCTTTAATCCACGCAGTGGAATTATCTTTCCTGTTAATCCTGTATATTAGATTTAAATGATTTGCAGAGGTATCGCTCGAAAAGTCGGTAAATAATTTCTTTATTTTCTGCTGGTCATCTTCGCAAATAATGGAGCTGTATCTTCCGAATAACTGCTTGATTTCATAAGCGGTATAGCCGGTAATTTTCAGTACGTTATCGGAGTAGAATACATTTTCCTTATTTCCTTCTTTCTTCACATACCAAAGGAAACAGTCGTTAAAGTCGTAAAAGAATTTATTTATAGATTCGCTGTTCTTATTCAATTTGAAATTATTTTCTATAGAATGCCAGGTAGACCGCGTCAAAAAATTTTCAGCAAGTTTGCTTTTGCTTTCTTCAAATATAATAAAAAATAATTAATCAAAACCGACTGCTATGCGGATAAGTATATATCCGGTCATACGATTAATATATAGAAAAACGGAGTTTTTATTAATGGCTATTTAAGCAGTACAAGCTTCTTTGTTGAAGAGAATCCGTTAACACTCAGCTTGTACAAATAAACTCCGCTTGCCAACTGTCTATTTCCTGCAGGGAACGTTACCTCATAATTTCCTGCAGGTTTATTTTCATCAACTAAGGTTTCAACAACTTTCCCTAACATATCATAAACTCTTAGAGTTACGTAACCCGGCTTGGCTATACGGTATTTAATTGTTGTAGCCGGGTTAAATGGATTGGGGTAATTCTGCATTAAGCTGTAGGACAACGGAGTCTCATTCTTATCATTTGATATAGAAGTAGGGATACTTTGATACTTTATTCTTGCATTGGCAACAGCAGTCCTTATATCCCCTAATGAAGTACCGGCAGCAATTGCAAAAGCTACATCTATAGTCTGTCCAGCCGGTATAGAGAACGGACCGCCTGATGTTACTTCGGAGATATCACCGGAACCTGCTTTAGATTTACCAATACCGCTCGAAATAGCCTGCCATTTATTTGAAGGATAAAAACCATTGTAAATACCCCATGAACCGTCGGAGCCGTCGTTCATAATTGCCCAGTAGCCGTAGTTGGTAGAGGAGATCAACGCAGTGGCAACGAGTGTATCGAAGCCCGCGGCATTATGGAATGCATAACCGAAATTGCCTGTGTAATCATATTCGGTCGAGTCGTTCTGCCCGTCAACTAAATCCCAATCAGAAAATATCCCGGCATAAAAGTTTGAAATAGTTTTGTCTGAATTATTGGTAAAGCTGTACTTCAGAATAATAAAATTATTGTAAGGTGCCGAATTAAATGAATAAGATTGAAGCCGTGTAGTAATTCCAAGTTTATTTGCGCCGGCATTGTCGTCATTAAAAATTCCGATACCCTGTTCATCGGCAATGCTGCCTGGAGTATAAGTCTTAAACGGCTGGACTATACTGAAGGAAGTGTCCTCGTAGCTCTGGTTTGCACCGCGTGCAGCATCTTCAATAGTAGATGAGCTGGTTCCGATTATAAGCGAGCCTTCGAACAGGCGGTTGCTGCCGTTCTTAAATTTAAAGCCGTCTCCCTGCAGGTTGGTCGGGTAATCATTAAATCCGTAATTCCCTCTGCTGTTTATTGTAAGCGAAACATCATTGCCGCTTTGTGTAAAGTAAGAAGGATTAACCGGGACACTGAACAACTGAAAATCGGAATAGCTTCCGTCCGAATAATCAAGTCTAAATTGAATTATTGCATCCAGAGGAACATCTTTGGATAATGTAAATGAAAACTGCGAACCTGCATTATCGAACGTACCCAGAGTTGAAACTCCTGACTTTGAAAAGAATCCGCTAACAACTGTTGCGTAAGCAGGATCCATACATACTAAATTTACCGAGAGATTATTTATCGGGCTTAAGTAATTTGTAAAATTTGTCAGGATTGTTATAGTCTCCCCCGGCTCAAACACGCCGTTGCCGTTACCGCCGGGAGCTGCATCCGACAATGTAAAATTTGTTGCACGCACTGCTTCCGAGTTCGAGTTTGAAAGAGCTTTATATGCGTTTATCCTTCCGCCGCCTAACTGATATTGATAGCTCGCATTTAGCCCGTCAATATTATCGCAGTTAACTCTTATTTGTTCTGCAACCTGATCGGGGGTGTAATTTGGAAAATGTGAAAAGACCAGTGCAGCGAGCCCTGCAGCAAGGGGCGAAGAGAAGGAAGTACCTGTTCCGTACGTGTAATTATTCGGCTCCCATGTTGAGTAAATACCAACACCCGGCGCACAAACATCAATATTCTCTCCATAATTTGAAAAGCTTGCAACAGCATCATTCTGATCTGTTGCAGCAACAGAAAGAACATGATTGTAGGAAGCAGGGTAAAAAGGCTCGGAGACTCCGTCATTCCCCGCCGCTGCTACAACAAGTACACCTTTCGAATTTGCATAATCGATTACCTCCTGCTCGGCATTGGAGTAACCGCCGCCGCCCCAACTGCAGTTAATTACCTTTGCGCCGTTATCAACTGCATATTTAATTCCATCGAAGCCGTAAATTACATAGGGATCTCCCGTAGTAGGGTCTATTTGATTTGCCTGTGTTACCTTTACCGGCATTATCTTGCATCTAAATCCAATACCTGCAACACCGACACTGTTGTTTGTAACTGCGTCGGCAGTGCCGGCTACTAAAGTACCGTGATATGGATTATCTTCAATGGGATTATTATCAGGAGTAGGATTGTTACCATTGCCGTTGCCGCCAAAGTCCCAGCCGATAGAATCGCCGGGAAATTTTGTATCACTTTGCCAGTGAGGATTATGCCAGATGTTTGCGTATAAATCCGGATGAGACCAATCAACACCGGTATCGACTATCCCGATTATTACGCTCGTATCTCCCTCCGAAATATTCCACGCCTTTTCAGCCTGAATCAAGGCAAGATTATATTCCGAAGAAAGACCCGGATCATTCGGAACAACTGCAAGCCGTCTAACATACTGCGGTTCAGCCCATTCAATGTAACTCAACTCTTTCAGCTTTGATGCGGCATAAAGAGGATCTTCATTGCTGCCGTAGCGTACAATCATTATCCTGTTCAAGCCAAACTTTACCTCGGCTGGGCTGCTTCCAAAAGCTGTCTTAGCGGATGTAAATTTGAACTGAGCGAAAGCCTTGTTCAATTGTGCAGTTACACTTTGAGCCTTAAGCATACCCGCAGCCTGCTCGTTCTTCAACTTTATGACAAGTGTGTTGGCAAGGTAATATAAGTTGCCGTTATGAATGATGAATTGAGATCCGGGTTGGTTAGTAAATCCGGCGCCGAGAAATAATATTATTGATACGACTGCTATCTCTAATAGTATGATAGGTAGGCTAACTTTTTTCATAAGAGACTAAATTTAAAACCATAATAATATGATGAAAATATGGCGATAAGGATTTGAAATAACAATGGCTGTTTGCAGGAATGTGATTCAGGTTTTTTAAAATAAAAAACCCCGTATGTAGTACATACATACGGGGTAAAAACTTAGAAAAGATAATTAATGAATACTGAAACCATAACCTGCAATAATTGCAAGCGTGCCGTTGGTAAGAGTTAAATTGTTCCCGGAATTATCAAATGAAGTCATTCCCAAAGTATATCTAACTGAGAAATCCAGACTTCCGGTACCTACTTTAAAACCAACACCTCCGCCGAAAGCCAGTCCGAAGTCAAATCCTTTTGTCTGACTACTCAAGTCCGCGGTTTGATTTTGTCCGTTGGCAGATGCCTCCACATTAGATGCTACATTAAATGCAAAAGCAGGGCCGGCGAACAATGTCGGCGTAATATTGTTAGCTCCTTGTATAGGGATATAAAATTTCAATAATACAGGGACTTCAATATAGTTCAGAGAGAAAGTGTAATTAACGCCTTGACTTGCAGCAGTAGCGCCTTTCATGGTGTATGCAATCTCAGGCTGTAATGCAAACATGCTGCTGAACTGATAGTTCATAAAACCACCTATATAAAGGCCTGTTTTAGAACTCAAATTATTAACCAACTGGTCAGCATCTTTACCGCCAATTGTAGCAAAATTAATCCCTATCGTTGGTCCAAAACTCAATTCAGACTGAGCTTGTACAAGGGTAGCTGCAGCAAAAAGAATTAAGAAAATTGGTAAAATTGTTTTTTTCATTTCTCTCTCCGATAATTGTTAAAAAAAACCGACAATTTAGACACCGCAAATTTGTTGAAATAAAAATTAATTTCAAAAAGATTTCTAATTTTTTTTATTTTTATATAGACTTACTGATAGAAGAGCTTCCCGACGAGCCGAGGCTGTTTTATCAAGTTCCTCTTTGCTGTGTGCCGTTGAAACAAACGCCGCCTCAAACTGCGCAGGAGCAACATAGATTCCATGTTTCAGCATTCAACGACAAACCGAAAAGACTTAGGGCTGAAAAAAATCAAAAAATTTATTAAATTATAAAGTACATTATGGGCAT
>JBJKRP010000260.1:0-7424 GCA_046704565.1 Ignavibacteriaceae bacterium
GTTTGAAGCTGACCGTCGCGCTCAATAGTTGCTCTAACCTGCTCGGAGCCCGGAGTAATTGTGAACTGAGATTTCGCTTTCAAACCTTTAGATAAAGCCTGCCTTGCAATGCTTGCAGCGCGGTCAATATCTTCGTAGCTGGAATTGGTGCAGCTTCCAATAAGAGCAACTTTAAGTTCATCGGGAAAGTTATTCTTCTTTGCTTCTTCTTTCATTTTTGAAACCGGTATGGCTCTGTCAGGTGTAAAAGGACCGTTTAGATGCGGCTCAAGCTCGCTTAAATTAATTTCAACAATCTGATCGTAAAATTGGTTCGGAGTCTCATAAACTTCTTTGTCGGCAGCAAGCTCATCGGCGAGACTTTCTGCAAGTGCGGCAACATCAGCACGGTTTGTAATTCTAAGGTACGCAGCCATCTTTTCATCAAACGGGAAGACTGAAGTAGTTGCACCAATTTCAGCACCCATATTGCAGATGGTTCCTTTGCCTGTACATGAGATCGTTGAGGTTCCTTCGCCGAAGTATTCAACTATTGCACCGGTGCCGCCTTTTACGGTTAGAACTCCTGCAAGTTTCAAGATAATATCTTTTGCCGATGCCCAGCCGTTAAGTTTTCCGCTCAACTTAACACCAATGAGTTTGGGCCACTTTAATTCCCACGGCATGCCAGCCATAACGTCAACTGCATCCGCTCCGCCGACACCAATAGCAATCATTCCAAGCCCGCCTGCATTAGGTGTATGCGAATCAGTTCCAATCATCATTCCGCCGGGGAATGCATAATTTTCCAAGACGACCTGGTGAATAATTCCGGCTCCCGGTTTCCAGAAGCCGATTCCATATTTTTTAGAAATGCTTTCAAGAAAATCATAGACTTCCTTATTTTCGGACGTAGCTCTTAAAAGATCGTCTTTAGCTCCAACCTGTGCCTGGATTAAATGATCGCAGTGAACAGTGGAAGGAACTGCAGTTGTCTTTCTTCCAGCAGACATAAATTGAAGAAGAGCCATCTGCGCTGTTGCATCCTGCATAGCAACTCTATCCGGCGACAATTCGGAATAGTCCTTTCCTCTCTTAAGCGCTTGCTCAGGAACCTCGCATAAATGAGCATAAAGAATCTTCTCTGCATAAGTGAGAGGACGGTTAACAACCTTCCTTGCCGCTTCCAGCCCGGCTTTATAGTTTGAATAAACTTTTTTTATCATTTCAATATTAGCTGTCATAATAAGAGCCCTTTGTTAATTTTTCGTAACTTGCCCCGGTCATACCGGAATATTATTGCTTCTAAAATAAGAAAAAGAAGATAAAATTGCTTGACTGAATGTACATCAAAAATTTTTCTGATTGACTTAACGGATGGTTTTACTTTATATTCCGTTTATTAAAAGAGAACTTTAAACGAGCGCTGATGAGAAACATAACCATTTTAATTGTTGACGACGAAACTTCATACTTGTATTTACTAAAAGGATTGCTTGAACAGGAGGGCTACCAGGAAATAATTACAGAGCAATATCCTGAAAATGTGATGCAGATAATTGAAGCCGGACAAGTAGATTTAATTCTGCTTGATGTCTACATGCCGGTCATCAATGGGTTGGAGCTTCTTGAGAAGATAAACCAGAATCATCCGCAAATACCCGTAATAATGGTTACTGCCGTTGACGAAGTTGATATTGCTTTAAAGGCAGTCAAACTGGGTGCATACGAATACATAACCAAGCCGCCGGATATCGACAGATTATTCCTAACGATAAAAAGAGCATTAGAACAGCATATTTTGGAATTGGAACTCGATTCTCATAGATCGACTGCAATTAAGGCGCCGCCTGCAAGAACTTATTTCTCGGATATCATCACTTCGTCCCCTTTAATGTACAAGGTTTTTGAGCTGATTGAAATTTTCGCGCCTACAAATGAAATGATATTAATTACAGGGGAGACAGGGACTGGGAAGGATCTTGTCGCAAGAAAAATCCACGAGCTTTCGCCGAGAAGATTAAATCCTTTTGTTGCCGTTAACCTTGCATCTATTTCAAGTACTCTTTTTGAAAGCGAGTTATTCGGTCATGAACGGGGCTCATTTACCGGAGCTATCGCCGAGAAGCGCGGCTTTTTTGAAGAAGCAAACGGCGGGACTATTTTTCTTGATGAGATAGGCGAGCTTCCGAAAGAACTGCAAGGCAAGCTGCTTAGAACAATTCAGTATAATGAAATCCACCGCATAGGAAGCGCTAAGCCAACTAAGCTGGACATAAGGATTATTGCCGCAACAAACCGCAATCTAATCGATGCAGTCAACAACAAAGAGTTCAGAGCTGATCTTTTTTACAGGCTGAACCGCGGGCTTATACAGCTTCCGCCGCTCAGGGATAGAGGCGACGATATAGTCCTTCTCGCAGATCATTTCCTTAAAATAAGCAACATTACCTACAATAAAAATGTTACCGGTTTTTCAAGCCAGGTTTTAAAAATTTTAAGCAGCTACAAGTTTCCGGGTAACGTGAGAGAACTTGAAAATTTAATATTCAACGCTGTAGCTAAGACCAAAGACAGCGACTTAGTCTCGGAAATTAATATTCAATCAAAAACTTTGAGAATAAAGGGTGACAATTTTAAGCCGCTTTCAATCGAGGAAGCAGTAGAAGAACATATAAAATCCGTTTTGACTTATGTGGAAGGCAGTGTACAGAAAGCCGCAGCTATTTTGGGCGTAAGCGAGCGAACTCTTCAGAGGCGTATACAAAAGATCAGGGCAAAGGACTAACCAACCGACATTTTAGACGTCAATTTTGACATCAGCAGAAATTTTTACCTTCACAGCAATCGCAGTGAGCTACAAACGGCTATAATTTAAGGCTTTTGTCTTCCTAAAGTGTGGGTACAATTATTGAACACACTAATTATAAATATTTAGTTAGAAATACTTAAGTGTGCTATGAGCAATGTACAATCAATGCTGACAATTGCCGGAATGGTTATCCTGGCTCTTATATCTCTCAGATTTAATTCGACAGCGTTGAATACATCCGACTCTCAGACAGAGAACAAGGTATATCTTACGGCATTTTCAATTGCCGATAATATTATAGAAGAAATTAAGGGAAAAAGCTTTGATCAAACCACGATTCAATTCCCTACAACAAACCCTGCCAGTTTAACTCCGCCGTCTTCTTTAGGACCGGATTTTTTAGGAACAGACTCTGCCGAAGTTTATCCTAATTTTAATGACGTAGATGATTATAATGGATTTAAGGATACAATTACGGCACCCTATTTTGAAACTTATTATATAAGCTGTTCTGTTCAGTATGTTAGTGCAAGTAATCCCGATCAGGAAAGCAGTACACAAACTTTTTATAAAAAGGCAACGGTCACCGTTACAAGCCCGTATATAAGCCACGATGTTTCAATATCTTCTATCTTTACACTTAAATGAACACTATGCTTGATATACTGGGTGCAACAATCATCGGAGGATTAATTTTCCTTTTGATTACCAATTTAAATATTTATTCTTCAAAGACTAAATTTCAATCCGATACGGAATTAACGCTGCAGCAGAATGCAAAAACTTTAGCAAACCTAATTGAAAGCGATTTAAGAAAGGTCGGATACAATTACACAGGTAATCCTTTGATTGACGCGGAGCCTACAAAGTTTTCTTTTTATGCCGATATAGACTCGAACGGGACTGCCGACAGTTTAACATTGACTGCCAGCGATTCTACCATGCTGCCGGAAACTCAGAATCCAAGCGATAGAATCTATTACAGAATAGTTGACGGCGATACCCTTAAAGGAGCACCTCTTGGGCTAACAAAATTAATTTTCTTATACAAAAATGCAATGGGAAATATTACAACATCTCTTGACAGTATTAAATACATAGAAGCAGAAGTATGGCTGGAATCTACTACAAAAATCGATACCAGCTATGCAAAGACGTATTGGGAAGTAACGGTAAATCCAAGGAACTTATGATATGGGTAAAGGAATCTTAATAATTATTGCAGGTATTTCAATTATAATTACTCTGTTAATTGTAAATATGAATTCAAACAATGAGCAAGGTCTTAAAACAACTACCGCTTATTTTGACGAAATGCAGGCACGGCTAATATCAAATTCAGGCATAGAAATTTATCTTGAAAAGCTAAGAAGGGATAAGACTCTTACCGGATCTTTCTTAGATAACCCATTGATGAACGGCGATTATAATGTGACAATATGGGGACCCGACACAGCTCTTGAAATTAAATCCGTCGGAAACTTTAACGACGTCTCACATATCAGTCTAATAAAAGCAAGAAGAGATCCGATAACATTGCCACCAATAACTTCTTCGATTTATGTTTCTACAAACGATCTGGGATTGAATTTAGCCGGCAATATGAATATAGACGGCAACGACCATAACATGGACGGAACTGTAGGTCCAAATCCCGCTTTACCGGGGATTGGAGTTTCAACCGCTTCCGACAGTTCTTATGTAATCAATGATCTCAAGCCAAAGATATCAAACGCAATTTTGGGAGAAGGCGGTTCGCCCAGTGTACATACTACGCCCGATACAACTAACTGGGATGAGATTACTCAGAACTTTATTTTCGCTGCAGATACAACCGTTACAACCGGCACCTATTCGTCCGGTGCCTTCGGTGATGCTTCCACTCCGCAGATAACTTACGTTAATGGAGATGTAACCCTTAGCGGAACTGCATCGGGATACGGCATAATGGTTGTGAACGGTGATCTGCATATGAGCGGGAACTTCACTTTTTACGGAATTCTAATTGTCTACGGCAAATCAGAGGTTGAAACCAAAACAACCGGTAACGCAGGAATTTATGGTGCATCCATATTTGTAGGGGAAAGTATAGATTTTCAAGCAACCGGTAATGCAACATTTTATTACAGCAGTCAAGCCATCAACAACGCAAAGACGTACTTGAAATCGTCGAGATTTCAAATCTTAAGCTGGTGGGAATAGTTTATAAGTATAAGTTAGAGAAGACACGATGACAAAAGAAAAGAAACTCGTATTCGATGACAGAGATTATATTCCGTTTACTTCGGATAGCAATGGACATAATATGAAAGTCACATCAATTAAAATAAGAGACTATAGGAGGTCCTCTTTTACTAAAGTATTTTTTATAATCTTTTCCGTTACCGTACTGGCGTCCTTGTTTTCACTACTCGAAAAAATTATAAAGTAGTGCCTAAAGCTCGAACGATTCATTTCTTATCAAAAGGAGGATGGCAGAATGCGGAACAATGAGAAATATTTCTTTTTCAAATTCAATCTCGTATGCTTCTTTACGTAAAAATATTGCCAGATCACCTTCCTTTGC
The DNA here is from genome assembly GCA_046704565.1 of Ignavibacteriaceae bacterium. Classification (GTDB taxonomy): domain Bacteria; phylum Bacteroidota; class Ignavibacteria; order Ignavibacteriales; family Ignavibacteriaceae; genus FEN-1297. The sequence continues at coordinate 5,358 of JBJKRP010000260.1, forward strand.
CTGGAGCGGAATGTATTTTACCGGTTCTCTGGATTCTTTCCAGGGTTCTTCTTCTGCCGGCGAAGCCAGCGGATAACCCGGACCGGATTTAATTATAAAGCCGCTCTGAATCTTTTCCTTTTCCGATACGCCGGGCGGAAGGTAAAGCCCTGTAGCAGTTCTTGACGCATCTTCTTCCGGGCGGATCAGTACGCGGTCGCCTACAACTATAAATCTTTGTAAATTCTTAAGACTAATTTCCATATTCTCCTGTCCATCTTAAAAAACCGTCTATTCATCAATAATTATATTCTTTCCAAATATAAATAAATTACACTTTAGGTTGAAGCCTCAATTGAGCACATTGTCTTTTATTCCCCCGGTACCAATCAAAATTTTATAAACATTAATTTATTTATACAATTTCTATTTACTTCGTATTATATTTAAATTTCATCACACTGATTTGGAATTTAATACAGCGCTCAAAGTGAAAACCATATTAAGAAATAGATGAAGAACGTTTTATTTATAACCTACTTCTGGCCGCCTTCCGGCAAGGCTTCGCTTCATTGGCCGTTAAAGATAATCAAATATCTGCCGGAGTTTGGCTGGCAGCCTGTTGTATTAACTGTAGAGGAAGATACATTTTCCGCAAAAGATGAAAGCCTGCTTAATGAAGTTAGTCCGGGCTTGAAAGTTTATAAAAGCCGATCGTTCGAGCCTTTCAATATTTATAAGAGATTTACCGGCAAGAATAAGAACGAACAGCTTGTCGCTTCGGAAACCATCTCGACAACAAATAAAAGCATCACTCACAGAATTTCGATATGGATAAGGATGAATTTATTTATTCCGGATGCCCGTATCGGCTGGTATTTTTCCGGCAAAAGAACGGGAGCGAAGGTTCTAAGTGAAGAAAATATAGATGCTATCGTATCTGTCGGTCCGCCGCATTCGGTTCATCTGGTGGGACTATCGCTTTCAAAAAAATTCGGGAAATCGTTTTATCCGGTGTTTATTGATCCGTGGGTTGACATTGTTTACTACAAAGACTTTAAGCGAAGCAGAATTACCCTGGCGATTGACAATCATCTTGAAAGAAAGGTAATTAAGAGCTCTGCTGCTTCTATCTTCGTTACCGAAACTATGAAGAGCGACTATGTAAGAAAATACCCGTTGGCAAAAGACAAATCGTTTGTTTTATACTGGGGATATAATGAAGATGACTTTAATGGTGTAAAAGAAAAACCAAGTGAATATGAGGAGACGGATACAATAGTTCATGCTGGTAACATTTTTGATTACCAGGACATTCCGGCATTCTGGACGAGAGTTAAAAAAGAAATTGATGATGGAAGAAATTTACGTTTAAAATTTATCGGGAGCGTAAGCCCGGGTATTAAAAGATCGATTGAAAATGCCGGATTATCAAATTACACAACCTATTCCGGTCTACTTCCTTACAAAGAAATGCTTAAAGAGCTAATGAAAGCATCCTACCTGCTCGTTTGTTCAACCGAATCGAGGCATGTTCCAGGCAAGCTGTTTGAATATCTTAGAACCGGAAGACCCATTATTGCATTTGGTAAAGACAATGAAGAGGTAAAGAAGATTCTGGAAGAGACCAATGCCGGGATGATATTCAGATATGACGACGACGGCGGAGACATATTTGAATGCAGCAGCAAATTGAGAACCGACTTATCAAAAATAACAGTGTATGACCGGGAAAGGATTGCCGAAGCCTTAAGCAAAATTATGACTGCGTACCGGGAGAAAGCCTTTTAAAAGCCGGTATAAGTGCGTTCAGAGTGCAATCAGAGTACTTTTATAATTATTAGCGAATATTATAAGCGTGCGCAAAAGCAATATTCAATTGATCCGTCCCGGTACTGCATGAATAATATATCCTATACTCATTACCCACCTTAATTAAGAAAGGATAATCAATCTCCGCCCATCTGGTTTGGTATTTTGTAAAGACAGGACTCGGATCTTTTGTCCAATGAATACCGTCGGAAGAATAAGCTATGCCTTCTTTATCCCGGGCAGAGTTCTCATAAATCATAACAAACTGGTTGTTAT
>JBJKRP010000261.1:0-7987 GCA_046704565.1 Ignavibacteriaceae bacterium
TCTCTTATTGCCAGGTCTTCATCCAGGAATTTTACAAGCCAGGCGAAATCCCGGTTGCCGGAGTCAGTGCGCAAAAGCTTAATCATTTAAAACCTTCTAAATATGATGAAAAAAAATTCTGGCGGCAGGACCATGTAAACTCTTAGTCGAAAAATCAGGCAATATCCCATAACAATTTCTTTTAAATTATCTTGAAAGTAACGCCTGAATAATAGATTTTCTTTAATCTATTGTCAAGAAAATAAAGTCAGGAAATTCCTCATTCTATGCCAATGCTAAGGCATAGATTAAAGATAGACATAAGTTAAAACGATTTAGGAAATAAAATTTGTTGGAATCGCCATAAAAGTTTACCGGGTTATCAGTCCGCAGTAATTGCAAAAAAAATCCGCAGCCTGATGAGAACTGGCTGCGGATATCTAACCGTATAGTTATTTAGGAGCGAGCTAATTATTGCTATTCGGTCTGGATCTCATTCTGCTTCTTCGCTCTTGTAGGAATTTTTCATACTCTGTTTTTTGAGTATCGGTCAATATCTTTTCAATTTCATTGTTGGCGTTGGTCATAATCTCTCTCATTGCCTGCCATCTATCTTGACCTGTAGCAGTAATGTTCTGTACGCTGTCCTGTGCCACTGTATAGATTGAATCAACCTTAGCAGCTTGTTGATCCGTTAATGATAGCCTGTCTTTAAGACGCGCAACCCTGTCCTGAACAGAAGGCATGTTTTGCGCAGCAGCTATTGCTATGAAAGAAAATACTAAAACCGCTGTCATAAAAAAATTTTTCATAACTTTCCCAAATTGGTTTATGTTAGTTTATTCGGAAGGTTTGACAATGAACTTGACGGGTAAGTTTAAATGCTCTAAAATATTGTTGGTGACGGTTATAATTTCCCTGGCTTTTTAAATGATGATTTGTCGATTGCCTGTATACTTTCCATAATCCGGCAATTTTAGAAAAAGCTATTGAATTTCATGAATAACCGAATGGTTTTCTAATTGGAAAACTCCTGGCTTACAATCTTAATTTCGGATGGATAGATGATATTGCCAATCATAGTGGAAATTGTTGGCTGGGCATACAAAGCCAGTCTGGAAGAATAACCACGGCTTCCGGCAATTGCAAACACCAGGTTGATTAAAGATTTGTAGCCTTGATTTCCGAAAAACCTGAACAGATCTATGTTTATTCTTAGCGGGATGTTTGTTGCTTCTCCTACACCGGGTACATTAACCGTATTGTTAATGTTTCCCGATATCGTTTCTTTGTCGTCAATGTACAGCTTCCAGGGAAAAGAACTTAAGCCGATGTCTGTCCTGGGATAACCGCCGGTTCCGTCATTCGGGTTTTTCACTTCTACGTTCAATATAAAAGATAAAGGCAAATGCCCGTTTGCAACAGCTCCGGTCAATTTTATTAATTCCACAGGAGAAAAATCATTTATGCTTTTCTTCCCTTCAACAGGAATTCCGTTAACTTCAACGCTGCTGACTACACCGAGCTTAAACTGCAGCCTTGAAATATTTGCTATAGTCTTTAATACGCTGCAGCTGATATTTGTTAATGCCAGAAGGACTGCCGAAGCAACAATTATTTTTTCAAATTTTAATTTGTCTCTGGGACTCATCTATTTTCTGCAAAATTTGTTTGGCAACCTTTAAAGCCCGCAGACCGTCTTCGCCGCTTACTACAGGCGGTTCTTTCTTTAAAATAGATTTTATAAAAAGGTCAAGCTCGTACTTCAGTGCGTTTATTTCTTTTACTTCAGGCTGCTCATAAACAACTATTTTCTTTTTATCGCCCACACCGATCTCTCCGAAAGAAATGTAGCCGGAATTTAATTTTTCATCCGCCGCTACCAGCCTGTAAACTTCCGAGACGCCGGTTATAAAATCGAGTGCGATGTAGTTATCTTTCTGAAATATCCTCATTTTCCTCATCCTTTTTTGGGAGATGCGGCTGGCAGTAACATTTGCAACGGCTCCGTTCTCAAACTCTATGCGCGCATTAGCGATATCTACAGAGTTGGAAACAACAGCAACGCCGCTTGCCTGTATGTCCTTCACCTCGCTTTTTATCAGGCTCAGAATTATATCTATGTCATGGATCATCAGGTCGAGTACAACGGCTACATCGGTACCACGGGGATTAAACTGCGCAAGCCTGTCTGTTTGAATAAACATAGGTTTAATAATAAATTTTTCAAGTGAAATTAGCGCCGGGTTAAAGCGCTCTATATGCCCCACCTGCAAATTTAAATTTCTTTCCGCGGCAATCTTAACCAGTTCCTCCGCCTGATGGATTTCGGCTGTAATCGGCTTTTCAATAAAGACGTGAAGATTATTTTCCAAACATTTCTTGGCGACGTCGTGGTGCGCTCCTGTTATAGTAGCGATAGAGACGGCATCTACATTATTTAATAATTCTTCGAGCAGACCGAAAGTCTTTACACGGAATTCATTACCTGCGCTCTTTGCGGCGGAGGAATCGGCATCATAAATACCCGCCAACTCGCAGCCTTCAATCTGTTTAAGCATTTTAATATGAAACTTACCGAGGTGACCTGTTCCTATTACGCCGACTTTTAATTTATCCATTTTTAATTACTCTCTGCTTGTTGATAACCTATAATTCTATCATAACCGCCATAGCTTGGATCGTTATAATAGACAAAGATATTATAAATGTTTGTAGTTTCATAGCTGTTGCCTTCAAGCGTTACCCAGTCTGCCTTTGAAAAGCTTCCGTTTGAATAATCGGAGATGACGTACTGGTAATCGTATATCCCGCGCTTCAGCGGAAAGGTGATGGTATACAATCCGTTCTCATTGCTCATCCTGTATTTGTCTGATATAATCCAGTTGTTGAAAGCACCCGTAAGAAATATACCTTCGCTAACCGGATCGGGAGGACTGACAGTAAAGGTCACGTTAAGATAAGTTGCATAGTAATCGTTGTAATTTGTAAGAATTGAGCCGCCGTTTAGGTCATGCCTGCCCTCTGTGTAGAAGCGCGAATAATCTATTTTATCAAGATGAGCGTTTACGTCCTTTGCAATAAAGACGTCAGTATTGCGAAGGTCTACCTGTCTGTATTCGTTGCCCGGACGGATGTCGCGTGCAGTGAATGAGAATGTTCTATCTGCATTCCATGAGTAAAACCTTGTGCTGGTATTGAACCCTCTGCCGATAATGAAAGGGTAATTTATTTTTTGATTTTCAACTATTTCAACATGATCAACATACTGCGGGTAAAGCTTTTGGGGTATTGTAAAGCCGGCAGTTACATTGAAAACCTTTGCCAGGTCTGCCGGGAAGAAGATTTTATTTTCCAGTTTGTCGTTCTTTATCGTATCACGAACATCCATTTCGGGATAGACGACATAAAATTTGCCGCCGGCATAAACAATAGAGGTATCCTGGGAATCGGTAATATAGAACATCCACTTGCCTGAAAAAGGGAACGACACGTTAGCCTTTGGATTAGGAAAGCTTCCGGTGAAATGGTAATCTGCTTCTTTAACGGTATGCGGCAGCCTTGAAAGCTCGATATTGTAGTCGATGTTTTTTCCCTGGTTCATTAGAAAAATATTTTGATAAGGATTCCAGTTCCTGTCGCAGAATCTGAAAACAATATTCATGTTTGGTAAATAGCCGGCTTTAACGTCGAACTCGACGGTAATATAGCCTTGCATGTTTTTCCCCGTACCGATAACCGGGAATGAAGTTTCGTCGTTCCCGGAGTAAACCTTTAAGCTTTTCACTTCTATCCTCTGGCAATAAAGCAGGGATGCGGCGAGCAATATTAAGGTTATTAAAATCCTTTTCAAGATATTACTTCCGGTTAAAAGTTAAATATCTCTACACATTTAATCGACTGATAGGGAATATAGATTTTTACAGTCTCTTTCTCTCTTTCCGCCTCAAGAAGGATGGCGTCATCATAAACACCGCTCCGCTTTCCTGTTTTAAATACGATCTCGAATATCGGGGTGTTGGATTTTGTGTCCATTGCCAGACCGAATTGTTCATGCATAGTTACATTTAAAGTATTACCAATATATTGGTTCCAATCAAATTTCATAAGACTCCTTATAATAATGATTTTATTTTTTGTCTGAAAATTTCCAGCTCGGGACAATGATAGTAGTTTTTTAAAAAGCGGGCGGCAAGTATCTTATCTCCCGCAGTCAGGTAATTTGCATAGACGGCGGCGATTGCGGCTTTCATTTTGTTTGAAGCGGCGCACGTATCATCGGTTTCGGCAAAAAAAGAATCAATTATATCTATCAGTGTATCGTTCTCTGCAATAAAGACGTTGTAGACTTCGTCGTTAACAGAAAAGATTTCTCCGTTATCGTACTTCCAGCAATTAATAGGCAAGTAAATGCTGCCGCTATCCGAATTAAATGAATCGAACTTAGGATTGCCGGATACAATTATTTTACCGCCGGTTTCTTTAGAGAGTGTTTGATATGGCTCGTAATATCCCGATGGGATTGAATCGGCAACATAGAAAGAATCGATTGTATTGAAAATGTAAAGCGTAAAGAAATTACCGGTTCTTTGCTTTGTTAAATCTATTACAAGATACTCGTTAATTCCGTCGCCGTCTAAATCGGAAACGAAATCCTGCGGATCATTGAATTCCTTAACAAATATATCTCTGTTGTTTGTATCGAATGCGTGTAGAATGTTATTTTCAATCTTTGCCGAGAAAGAGTCAAACTTGTATATCTTCCCCTGACAGAAGGCACCTGAAGAGAGAATCAACAAAAAAAATAAAGAAAGCGTCTTCATGTATCAATAAAAATATGAAAAGGTTACGGAAAATATAATCCAATATTTTGAATTTAACAGCATGGTAATTACAAATTTTCGGCATAAGCTTAATAAAGTACATGTTGTTTTTAATACTTCCGCGGCAATTTTGGACTGCCGGTAGGTTATGACATGTATTTCCACTCACTATTTACCGGGTTCAATTCTGGCAATCCGGCTTTAGAATGGATTTTCTGAAAGTATGAAGAAACCTGTGTACAATATTTACAATTCGATGCAATTAATTGGTTAGAAATGTGAGCGGGAGTATTGTAAGACTTGGCTGGAAGAGTTAGATTCATATACACTTATAAACTATAAAGTGTGAGACAAATTGTGGTTCAAACGTTAAAAACTTATTGGAGGTTAGATGAAAGTGATTAAGTATCTTGTGCCGCTGGCGTTTGTTTTGTTTGCGTCTTGTTCTTCTCTTGTATTGAAGCCTGCGGATTTTTCGTGGCCCGTCGAGTCGGTCCTAAAAGCCGACAATAACGGCAATGTAAGCATACAGCGCTACTCTATCAGCTTTAATGTTAAGCCGTTGTTTTTTAAAGAGACCGGCGACTCGACTGCTTTTCAAACCGAACCCATCAGAGTTATCAGAAACATGAAAGGCTTTTATTTTATGGTAGCTAACAATTTTAAAAACGTTTATGTGTTCAACGTAAAGGACGGGGCTTTTCGCCTGGACAAAAAAATTGAGATTTCGAAAAAGACAGGGATTGATAACCCGGCTTTCAACCAGAGAACTCCCTATATTGAACTCGTATACGGGCAGAATGCAGATCAAAAAATTAATCTGACTGAAAGCGGAATGGTAAAAGAGGAGGGCAAGTAATGAAAAAGTTAATCATATTTCAGGCTATTGCCGTTTTAATTTTCCTGTCTGCTGTTTCAAGCTTTGCGCAGCAGGATTATCAAATTGTTCAGAATTTTATTTCACAGGAAAAACAGATCGAACAGTCTATCAGCAGCGCTCAGTCGCAGTCCGACCTGGATTCCGCACAGTCGCATATAAATCAGCTTCAGGCAAGCTTTCTTAATAATAAAGACTTGCTCGATAAGAGTCTTTACCCCGACAACTTTAACAGTTCTATCCAGAAGCTTAACGATCAACTCTCTTTAAGAAAGGAAGACTTCGGACAGGTTACCAATCTTCAGCAGCAGGTTAGCCAGATGCAGACCGAGATAGATTCCTTGAACGCTAAGAATGCAGCCTTGCTGAACCAGATAGAACAGATACAGGAACAGAATAAAAAGGATGTTGCAAAGCTTGAAAGGACTATCCGGGACCTAAGGTACTCATTATTGCGCAGGGACAGGCTTGTAAGATCCATGCTGGGCAGTCTTATTCCTCCTTCGTATGAAAAGAACGGTGAAATATCTTCAAGTGAAAAAGAAAAGATTTATTCAAAGGCGAGGAGAGAAAACTTAATTGCGAACTTAAAAAGATCTATTGATGATAACATTAAGTTCCTCCAGGTTACCTCGCTTAACCCGCGCGACCTGAGTACGATTAGAAACCAGGAGAACAGCCTCGAGATGATGTGGGTTAAGTCAGGTCCGGAATTAATAAAAATTTACTCCGGCAGAAGAGAACAGCTCAAAGATATAACGGACATAGACTCCTCATTTTCTTCCTGGAAGAATGCAATTGATCAGCAGGCATGGAATTCCATCAGGCAAAAGTTTGTCGACCACGGCATAGCAATGAACAGCTTTTCGAGCGGCAAAGAGTTCACCGGCACGCTTACTTCTTTTATAGATAATCAAATGAAAAATGTAAGCGGTTCCGATTCAAAGAAAAATTATCAGGTCTTTGCAGACAGTATCTGGAATACCAGTATAAAGCCGGACTGGATACCGTACTTAACCTCACACAATCTGTTAAGCGAAGGTAATCTTGGCATTATACAGGCGAAGATTTCCCAGTGGCAGAGTTCTATAGGCTCCGGCGGAATGGTATGGCTGTACATAATAATCGGCGTAATAATAATTCTTGCCATAATATTTCTTGTCAGGTCTAAATCATCGAAGGGCGGCGGCAATCCGAAGACAGAAAGCGCCTGATAAGGCATAACTTTCCTATCCCGGATAAGTTAATTATGTTAGAGTTGGTCTGCAATTGCAGATCAACTCTTAATAATTGCGTTTGTTTTTACGCAAAAATATTTTATAAATGTTGATTATCTCATCTACAAGCTTTAATTTCATACCAATTTTCTAATTTCTACGGATCAACCCGGGACTATTTATTAAAATCATTTTTTACTAATCATCTAATTAGAAGGGAGACTGTAATGTCTGAACTAAAGTTATCTGGTGAAGTGTTCTATCCGTCAAACGAAGTAATTAAACATGCAAATGCAAAGTGCAGCGACATTTATAAAGCCGCAGAAGAGGACCTCGAAGGCTTCTGGGCAAAGGAGGCGAAGGAGCTTCATTGGTTTAAGAAATGGAATAAAGTATTAGATGATTCGAACAAGCCTTTTTATAAATGGTTCACCGGCGGCAGAACAAACATCGCCTACAACTGTCTTGATGTACATGTAGAAACTTTTCGAAGGAATAAGCTTGCTCTGATTTGGGAAGGAGAGAACGGGGACTTTAGGTCTTTCTCTTACTTTTCGCTGAAAAGGGAAGTCTGCAAGTTTGCTAATATCTTAAAAAGTTTGGGAGTTCAGAAAGGAGACAGAGTAACGTTATATATGGGAAGAATTCCGGAGCTTGCAATCGCGATGCTGGCTTGCGCAAGAATTGGTGCAATCCACTCTGTAGTATACGGCGGCTTTTCGGTTGAATCCCTGCATGAAAGACTTGAAGACAGCCAGTCAAAGGTTTTGATAGTTGCGGACGGCTCATACCAGAGAGGAAAGGTTGTTCAATTGAAAAAGATTGCCGATGAAGCTTTAATGCGTGCGGCTACAGTTGAAAGCGTGCTGGTTGTAAAGCGTACCGGCGAGCCGGTCAATATGGAAGCCGGGAGAGACATGTGGTATCACGAACTGCGGAACCTTCCGATTGCAAACAGCAATTGCAGTGTTGAAGTTATGGATGCCGAAGATCCTCTCTTTATATTATATACCTCCGGTACAACGGGTAAACCCAAGGCAATCCTTCACACACACGGCGGTTATATGGTAGGAACATACAGTACTTTAAAA
>JBJKRP010000262.1:0-3663 GCA_046704565.1 Ignavibacteriaceae bacterium
TACTAAAACAGGAGAAAGGTTGGTTGGTCAGCCGGCGAAACGACAGGCAATAACTAATCCGAAGAACACAGTCTTTTCTATCAAAAGATTTATGGGACGTGTAATCAATGAAGTCCAGGATGAAAAGACAAAGGTTCCTTACGAAGTTGTTGCGGGCGACAACGGTTCTGCACGCGTTAAGATTGGAGACAGACTGTATTCTCCACCGGAAATAAGTGCGATGATTCTTCAGAAGATGAAGAAGACTGCAGAAGAATATCTCGGACAGGAAGTAACCGAAGCTGTTATTACTGTTCCGGCTTACTTTAACGATTCGCAGAGACAGGCTACCAAGGATGCCGGCGAGATTGCGGGATTAAAAGTTAGAAGAATAATTAACGAGCCTACGGCGGCTGCACTCGCTTACGGTCTAGATAAAAAAACAAGAGACCACATAGTAGCAGTTTACGATTTAGGCGGCGGTACTTTTGATATCTCCGTTCTCCAGCTTGGCGAGGGAGTATTCGAAGTAAAATCCACAAACGGAGATACTCACCTTGGCGGTGATGACTTTGACCAGCGTGTAATTGATTTCCTTGCAGATGAATTCAAGCGTCAGGAAGGAATAGATTTAAGAAAAGATCCGATGGCGCTTCAAAGATTAAAGGAAGCAGCTGAGAAAGCAAAGATTGAGCTTTCATCTTCAGCAAGCACTGATGTGAACCTGCCGTTTATTACCGCAACGCAGGAAGGTCCTAAACACTTGAACATAAATCTTACGAGAGCAAAGTTCGAGCAGTTAATTGATGACCTTGTTCAGAAAACAAGAATACCATGCGAACAAGCTATCAAGGACGCAGGCGTAAGTGCCAATGAAATCGGCGAGGTAATTCTTGTCGGCGGTTCAACAAGAATTCCAATGGTTCAGGAATTAGTTAAAAAAATATTCAACAAAGAACCGCATAAGGGAGTAAACCCGGATGAAGTAGTTGCCGTTGGCGCAGCCATTCAGGGCGGTGTTCTTACCGGTGACGTAAAGGATGTTCTTCTTCTTGATGTTACTCCATTGTCGCTTGGTATCGAAACTCTCGGCGGTGTAATGACTAAATTAATTGAAGCAAACACTACAATACCGACGCGCAAGAGTGAGATATTCTCGACTGCATCGGACAGTCAGCCTTCTGTAGAAATTCACGTTCTGCAGGGTGAGCGACCGATGGCAGCAGATAACAGAACTTTAGGAAGATTCCATCTTGACGGCATTCCGCCGGCACCAAGAGGTGTTCCTCAAATAGAAGTTACTTTCGACATAGATGCTAACGGCATTCTGCATGTTGCAGCAAAGGATAAAGCAACCAATAAAGAGCAGAGCATCAGGATTACTTCTTCGAGCGGATTATCCAAAGACGAAATAGAGAAGATGAAAAACAGTGCAAAGGAACACGCAGCGGAAGATAAAATGAAGAAAGAATCAGTTGAGGTTAGAAACCAGGCAGATTCGCTCGTATTCCAGACGAAAAAGCAGATTGAAGAACTGAAAGATAAAATACCTGCTGATGCTAAAACCAAACTCGAAGCTGAAATCAAAAAGGTTGAAGATGCATTGGCGACAAACAATTCCGACCAGATAAAGTCTGCAACCGAATCGTTAAGTAAAGTGTGGAATGATATATCACAGCAGCTTTATTCTCAAACCGGTGCAGGTCAACAGCAGCAGCAACAGCAGCAAGAAGCCTCTTCGGCAGACACTTCGGGAAATAAGGATAAAGGCGACGATAAAAATGTTCAGGATGCATCGTACGAAGTAGTTGATGATGATAAGAAATAATGAGGTTAACGGGAGCTTTACTTAAAACGTAAAGCTCTCTTTTAATTCAGGCTATTCAAAGAGATTCAAATTCAAATAAAAAAATAAATGTAAGGAGGAACTATGGACAACAATGTAATAAATGAAAGAACAGAAGTATTGGATGCGCAGCAATCGTGGGAAACCGCTCTTGAAAATGAAAGAAGCGTCTATCCTCTGGTTGATGTTTACGAGACGGAGGATGGATTTGTTCTTTCGGCAAGCATGCCGGGAGTAGCTAAAGAGGATGTGCATCTGAAACTGGAGGACGGACTATTAACAATTTTTGGAAAGATTAATTTCAACAATGTTGTTAAGAGAAAAAATGTTGTCAGCGAAAGCTATGTTGCAAATTATCTAAGGAGCTTTAAGGTTTCCGATTCGATTGACGGATCCAAGATTGAAGCTCAATATGAAAACGGTCAGCTAGTTATTTCGCTTCCCAAAAAAGATTCGGCTAAGCCAAGAAACATAAATATCAATTAAAATAAAATCACTTCCCAACTTCATGTAAGCCTGCCGCAACCGGCAGGCTTTTTTTATAGCTGAGATTTATTATATATCATAGCGTTTATCATGGTTACTAATCCTTCTTTTTATCTCCTCGTATTAAGAAATGCAAGAAGCTCGCCGAGTTCCTGGTTTGTTAATGAGCCGCCGAAAGCCGGCATGTTGCCGCCGCCGTTGACTATTCTTATCGTCATTTCATCGGGTGTTAGTCTGTCAGCAACTTTGGTAAGGTCGGGACCTCTATGTCCGCCGTCGCCGGAGATGGAATGACAATAAAGACATCCCTTCTTATAGAATAAATCCGCGCCCATAATTGCAGGCGGGTCTACATTTCCTATGATTTGTGCAGACAGAGGCTTAGCGCTAAAGTCCGGCGACCAGGGAGATTTTACCCCTTCGTACCATAATGTACAGACCATTGTTAATAAGAAAATAACAATTGCTATCGACCATGGACGCCTGACAGGGCTGCGTTCTCCTTTATTAAAAAATAATGGAAACAAAATTAAAAACAGCCCGGCGATTAAAGGACCGAATGCAATCATAAATGATTCGATTCCTCTAGGCATTAAAGCAAAGAGAGCGAATATCCAGAGCAGATACCAGTCAGGTCTTGGGTTTGAATTAATGTTTGCAGGATTCGGCGGGGTTCCGATTTTCGGCGGACCAAAGACAACCGCAAGTACTAGAATTATAAAGACGACCACCAAGCCGAAAGTCATATCCCGCCAGGCTGCATTAGGCCAGAACGGTACACCTTTTTTCTTCAACATAGACTTATACCACTCGCGGTATTTACCTGGTTCCACCGGTCTGCCGGTTTCCGGCGGTTCCGATATTCCATTCCGGATAACTAAATAGATATGAAGGGCAATTAAGCCGAACAAGAGTGCGGGAAGAAGAAAAACATGAATTGCAAAAAAGCGGCTTAATGTAGCGCCGCCTAAAGTTCCTCCAGCAATAAGAAAATGTGCAAGCCATATCCCGATGAAAGGAACTCTTCCAGCTTGCTCGGCGCCAACAATTGCGGACCAAACTCCGTTGCTGTCCCAGCGAAGAAGCTGACCGGTAAATCCCATTCCGACCGTAAGAGCAAGAAGAATTACTCCTGATATCCAGCTCATCTCTCGAGGATATTTGTAAGCCGCATAAATGTAAACTCTAATCATATGCAGTCCCACAAGAATTATCATTGCAGATGCGCCGTAGTAATGAATGCCGCGAAGTATGGACCCGAGTGGAGCCTGGTATGTAATATATTTTAGGGAAGCGTAAGCAGTTTCTGAGGTCGGCTGGTACAAAAGAGATAAGCCGACACCGGTGATAAC
>JBJKRP010000263.1:0-6556 GCA_046704565.1 Ignavibacteriaceae bacterium
AAGAAATGCGTTGAATACATTCCGGCAGATATATCGGTAACAATGATAAAGCCAAGCAGAATTAACAAGGCATAATTCTTATTTAGATAATCCAACTTCAAATCAATGCCTAAAATAGAATTAAAAAGCGGCAGTAATAATTCCGATAGACAAATCGCCCCGATTAGCGCGAGTATTAACTGCATCCCGTTTTCAAAAAAGAATTGCAGCATGATGCTGCCGTAAGTTGCGCCGGAAACCTTTCTAATGCCTATCTCCTTTGTCTTCTTTGAAAGAAGAGTAATGTTTATGCCTATAAAATTAAAGATAGAGACTGCGAGTATGAGCAAAGCTACACCGGTTAAAATAAAAAGATACTTCGGATCGAACGTGTAAAGCTGATTGTTAATGTCTGTCCTGAAGTGAACGTTTTTCATTGGAACAAGTTCTAAGGAAGTATAAGCAATATCCCCTCCTGTCGACTTAATAAATCCGGGAAACTTGTCTGTAAGTTTGTGAACATCCGCGCTCTTCTGTAATTTAAGGAAACAAAACGGCTCTCTTGAACCCCATGTGAACTTATAGCTTTTACTTAACATACTTAAATTTTCACTTGAAATTACGGCAGCAAAAGAAATACTGGAGTTTGCGGGAAAATCTTTTATAATGCCTGATATAGTATAATCCCGCCACCCATTGACGAAGTTGACTTTAAGAGCTTTTCCAAAAGCATTCCCATCAGGGAAGTAAAACCTTGCAAGCTTTTCCGTAACTACCAATGAATTAGGATCGAGTAAGCATGTTTTGGGATTTCCTCTAATGAACCTGGCACCCAATAGATCAAAGACATTTGAATCACCGATGCAAAAGCGCCAATCCTTCGACTGACCGTTGTCTATTCTGGTTCCAAGCTCAGGAATAACAAACGAGGCAGAGGCATTAATTTCCGGGAAATAATTTTTCATTACTTTATCTAAGTGAGGCGGGGTAAGCGCGCTTTCAGTATTAACTCCGCCGGACTTGCTGTTTAATACTACCTCGTAAATTCTATCTTTACCCGGTACATTGTCAAAGCTAAGCTCATACAACAGAAACTCAAGTGCAAGAAGACTTACAGCCAACCCGACTATAAGACTTAATATACTCAATGAATTATAAAGCTTGTTTCGAATAAGATTTCTTAATGCAAGTTGAAAATAATTCTTTACCATAATTTTTTCCTTTAAGTTTCACCTTTTGACTATCAGCAGCCGATTTGCAACAGCCGATAGATGATCTTTTTCGATTTCAAATAATTTTTTAACATAATTTTCTCCTTATTCGCTTTGCGCTATGCTCTTAGCCCTTTGCTCATTCGTACCTCAAAGATTTTATCCGGTGAACCGGGATTTCGAGTTTACTCATAGCGTAAACTCTTAACCGGGTTTGCCGTTGCCGCTTTTATTGCTTGCGAGCTAACAGTTAGTAATGCGATTAAAAGCGCAACGGCACCAGATGCTATGAAAATCCAGATGCTGATGTTAGTCCTGTAAGCAAAGTTCTGCAGCCATTTATCCATAATTAAATAAGCCAGAGGCCACGCAATTATGTTTGCAATGAGCACCCATTTCGCAAACTGGACAGACAAAAGCGCAATCATCTCGGGCACCGAGGCACCGAGAACTTTTCTGATCCCTATTTCCTTTGTTCGTCTTTCTGCCACAAAAGCCGCAAGTCCGAGCAATCCCAGGCAAGCAACAAAAATAGCGAGGATGGAGAATATCAATGCGATACTGCTGGCGCGCAGGTCAGCCAGGTAAAGATGCTGAAGGTCCTGGTTCAGAAAGTTGTAATCCAGAGTTCCGCCGCTTGCATATTTTTTCCATGCACTTCTGATAAACGAAATAGTCCGTGTGTAGTCTCCGGGTTTAACGCGTACCGACACAAAGGATCCAGTATAGCCTGCGGGCAAAAGTCCGATTACCAGCGGGCGTATTACCTGGTGGAGCGATTGAAAATTAAAATTTTTTACAACCCCAATGACCGGAAGTATCTGCTTTTGGGAGTGCATGCGACCAGGAGTCACCAAATTATTTCCGACAAGACTTTTCGTACTTAAAGCCGATTCAGCTACTTGATTCACTACAACTGCGCTCGAGTCGGACGGATGGTCGGGAGAAAAGAATCTTCCTCTCTCCAGTGTTATACCATAGGTTTTTAAGAAATCGTAATCACACCACATCTGTCGCATATCCCTCGAATCCTGTGGAGATGTTCCTTCAAGCCAGTATGCGGAATCGTCTTGCTGATTTCCCGGTACTGCTGAAGATGCGGAAACACTAACAATTTGAGGATCTGATATGAGTTCCTGTTTGAACTGGTTGATGCGGTCACCCAAGTCGCCTGCCCATTTTATTACTATAACCTGTTCCTTGTCGAAGCCGAGGTTTTTGTTCTGAATGTACTTCAACTGGTTATAAATAACAAAAGTGCCTACAAACAATATTATCGAAACTACAAACTGGAAGACAACAAGTCCCCCTCTAAGTAACGCTCTTCTTCCGCTTCTTCTTATGTCCCTCTTCAGAACAACAGTAGGGTTAAAAGAGGAGAGATAGAAAGCGGGATAACTCCCTGCAATAAGACCAATAAAAACTCCTAAACCGAGAAGTAATAAAGTTGCCAGAGGTCCTCCTGACACTTTGAAATTCAACTCTTCACCGGATACGCTGTTAAAAAGAGGAAGGAAAATCTCGACGAGACCTATAGCAAGCGTAACTGCAAGCAGGCTCATCATAACCGACTCGGTAAGGAATTGTCTGACCAGCTGCGGACGGTTTGATCCGAGCGTTTTTCGAACGCCGACTTCCTTCGATCGCTTCTCGGAACGTGCAGTAGCTAAATTGATAAAGTTTACACATGCTATCAAAAGTATCGCTATCGCGATTGCCGAAAAGATGTATACGTATGAAATATCACCGTTTGGTTCGATTTCAACGTCAAGGTGAGAGTATAGGTGTATTGAAGTTAAAGGTTCCAGTGAATACTCATACTTACCGTTAGTGCCAAAAAACTGGGATGCAGACATTCCAACGCTTGCCTTGAGCTGAGGTCCCACATATTTGTCCATCAGTTCCTTGTTTATCTTCTTTTGAAGGACGGCGGCGCTGGCTCCCTTCCTGAGCAATAGATAGGTATAGTAATTGTTACTGAGCCAGAACTGATTCTGGCTGTCGTTGTAGCTACAGAGTGAACCGAGGAAATCAAATTTGAAATGGGAATCCTTCGGCCAATCTTTTATTACTCCCGTAACAATCCAGTTTGTGCTGTGGTTTGCATTAAGTATTTTGCCCATCGGATCGATATCGCCGAAGTATTTTCTCGCAATTGACTCGGTAATAACAACACTGTTCGGCTGTGTTAATGCCGTCCTTGGATCACCTTTAAGGAAATGAACTGTAAAGATGTCGAAGAATGTAGAGTCAACACAGAGGAAACGAGGCTCGTTGAATGCTTTGTCGCCGTATTTTAAAATAGGCGTTCCGAAATTTCTGATGCGGGTATAGGCAACAACCTCTGGAAAGTCTCTTTTCATAGCGGCTCCCATCGGTGCCGGACAGGTAGCAAGGTTGAGTGCATGACCGCCGTAGACAATATATGCGACAGGTCTATATATCCGGTCGGCATGTACATTAAATCCGTCATAGCCCAATTGATTCCGGACGTAGAGAACAATGACTATGCAGCAGGTAAGTCCAACCGCCAGCCCGGTAATATTTATGAAAGAATAGACCTTGTTCTTAAGAATATTTCTGAAAGCAATTTTCAAATAATTTATAAACATAATTTTTCTCCTAATCTGCTGTCGGCATTCAGCCAAAAGCCGGCAGTGGATTGCCGAAAACAAAAAAATTGTTATGCGCAATACTTAATCATAAATTATAATCCGCTTATAAATCAAGTCTCAACCGAAATGTTCAGTATGTAAGTACAAGTTATGTACCAAATATCAGCATTTTATAACTGTCTGCAACCTGTAAGCTAAATTCTGCAAAAGTGTAAAATTAGCGCTGATTAGAATAATTTTTGTTAAATAACATTTGACAGCATTTATATGAGCTGATAGCTCAAAATTTCTTCGTTCGAATACGAACACAGGCGTTCGGATGCGAACAATTAAGCTGTCATCTTTTTTATAATTAAACAGAATATAGGGAATAATCTGAAATGCATAACTTGATTTGCATCAGTTCTACTTAAAAGCTTTGAACAAGTTTATCTATGCAGCTTACAATAGAGACCTTCGAGCTTAGAAGCCCGAAGGTCTGTAATTAGTTTGTAGCTTTATATTCAGTTTTAGCCGGTTAAAAATCGAGTTAAAAATACGCCTATATGCAGGCAGCCAGGATTATGAGACATCCGCGTAACATGATTTAACAATTATTTGTTTCATGTTTTACATCTTCTTTTCTCCGACGACTTTTAACTTTTCCGATTTTAACTATCATCTATTCAACTTTCTTAAATTCCATATTCTGCCCGCCCTGATGAACTATCATCTTATCAACAATTCCATCTGCATTTTTGACAAAGGTAACCTGTATGTCTGCAACATCAAGAAAGTATTCGGTTTCAGACGATGGGAAAAGCTGAAGCTTCGCTCCTTCCGGTGGAATTGCATAAAGCTTGCCGTTTTCAAAAACCACGTCCACTTTTGCTCCGGATTGCATTGCATACTTGCCTACAAGTGCTTTGCAAGCAACTGTATCCAGTGGCGGGACATTTTCTATTGTTGTTCTAAACCCGGGCAGTACTTTGCGGATAGGATTAGTTCTTCTTAGCTCTTCGTCGCCGACCTGAAGCAGCTTATTATTAATCTGCCAGTTGTAATCGAAGTAGCCGGAAGCTATGTTAAGCTTATCTATAGTTCTGCCAAGATGATTATTCGGAATAGCTCCGTCTTGAATATAGAAATCATAATTCGAGCTTGTATTATTATAGAAGTACATCCCTGAGCTTGAGGTTGCCCCGATTACTGAAACATACCTTTCATGATTATAGGGGTTGGGATAAATCATTTGAACACATGCATCTTTTGCCTGGAATTTTCTTCCGGCAAGTTCTATTTCGTCGGAAGAGATTTTTAACGGAATTTTATCACCAAGTTCTTTTGTAATTAAATTATCTTCAACTCCGCCGTAAAGGATTAGGGAATACTTTTTCATATCCTCTTGAGATAGCTCGGTATCCTTAAAAACGCGCGGTGGATATTTCTGCCAGTTCTTCCAATAGCCGATAAACTGCTGGGCTTTTGTGTTTATCAGTTGCTTCATCAAAGAATCTTTTGATATCGTACCAATGACAACTTCAAAAGGAGTTGTGGTTAAATCGGAGATCATGCCTGCTATTTCTGGAGTCTTATGTAATGGCGCCGGGTTATAGCTTTTATCTCTTAATATTATTTTCCCGTTTATAACTTTGGTGTTGCGTATGTCATTCACATTCCAAATTACCGTAACCGGCTTATTGGGATCAATCAATTTTGCAGATGGAGTGAGCTCTATTTCCAAAACATTTTTTGTAGATAACATAATCGTGTTGTTAATAAGTAATTCTGCAGCGGCTGTAACAAATGTATTCGGGTTATCCATTTGAGTAATCTTTACCCAATGAGCAGAAGCATACTTCAAATCCGCAGACCTGACTCTAACCTCTGTTGGATTCGCATTTCTTTTATGTTCAAGGAACCATGGAATTAATTGATCATAATATTCAATACCCTCATGGCCAAAGCCGGGATATTCATGATAGCGAATATCATACCCCCATCTCTGAAGTGTTTTGACAAGATACCTTGAATTGTTAACGTCTACCGACATATCAATATCTCCATGTGTAACAAAAACCGGCGTCGTTAATAATGCATCTGCATGACAAAGAGCGCTGCTAGCTTCGTTTTCGAAAAGAGCACGGCCCGAAAGCTTTGCAATCTCACTATCACTCATCGCAACATGATAGTCCCATCCGCCGTACACCGGCGCTATTGCTGCAAACAATTCGGGATGCCGTGTGCCGACGTTCCATGTTCCGCCGCCGCCCATCGATTCGCCCTTAAGGTAAACTCTATCTTCATCTATATTAAATTTTAGCTTAGCAAGTTCTATGCACTTAAGTATGTCTTGATCTCCGATTCCCAGGTAACTTGTATTGCCTCTTCCATGCGGTTCCATGTAAATAATAGGATATTTATCAACAACCTCATTATGTCTCTGATCGATAGACCACCACTTAACATATACCGGGTTATCGCCGTTATACCCGTGAAGCATTACTACAAGCGCCCATTTCTGTTTTGGAATATAGTTTAGCGGAAGATATGTTCTGCAAAATTGAGGCGTGTTGTCAACAGGATCAATGTAAGTCAAACGGACAAATCCTTCGGCATGGATGCTGCCTTTTTTGCCGGCTTTGTCTATCAATAATTCTTCATATTCCATCAGAGGCGAGTATAGGTCAGGAATAATTGATGAATCGATTTTAGCCGGATTGAAATTAAATCTCTGAGTCATCATTTCGCCAAGCATTTTAAGATGATAAT
>JBJKRP010000264.1:0-27724 GCA_046704565.1 Ignavibacteriaceae bacterium
TACTTTCGAAGCCAATTCTTTTTTAGGATACGAAGTAAAGCATGTTGAAGGCGGCAGAGCGACAATTAAGCTGAAGCTTACCGGAAAGAGAACCCTTTCCTTCCGGACTTACATCTTTTAAGTTTAATTTCTCATCCGCTAAAGTTTTAATCCTACTTGAGCCGCTGTAATAAATGTTGTTGAGCGAACTGTAAGTCGGAATATTTGAATACACCGGCGCATAGAAGAATGATTTTATATCCGGCGTTTCATCCGGCTTTATCGCGTAGATACTTTCATCCACAACACCGACTGAAAGCTCCGTATTCTTTACCGGCTTCCCTTTGTTATCGGTAACTAAAATTTTATAGCTTGCTTCTTCTCCAGGTTTATAGTTTTCCTTCAAAGGTTTCAAAGTAATGTTTAGAAATTTATTCTTATCAAGAACGCCAACCATCTTTGTGGTTGTGAACAACTGCCTGTCTTTTATATATGCAGCCGAGATGTTGAAACTCGGCGAGTATTTTCCGGTAAGCTTCAGCTTAATTGTCGCTCTGCCGCCTTCAACACGCTTTACTTCGTATCCTAAAAATGAGTTTGCCTCGTACGTAAGAAGAACATCTGCGTTATCCTGCGGAAGAAAGATGTAAGCTGTTAAGCTGTCGCCTGCTTCGTAAGTATCTTTATCCGGTAGAATCTCAAGCTTATTTCCACCGCGTTCATATTGATTTCCGGTTCCAATGTAAAAAGAATTTTGTGCCGTTATCTTTCTTCCTTTTTCATCGAAAGCAGTTACGGTGTAATTGTAATTGCCAGGATAAAACCTTCGTGGAAGAAAAGTAACCAGAGCTCTGCCCAACTTGTCGGTTTGTCCGTACAAAGTATCGCTCATAGGAAGAAAAGTTCTGCCGTCCGGTTCTCTTTGTTCCGGATAATTGACGGCAACGGAAAATTTTGTCTGCACCGGTTTGTTATCCCAAAATTGGTCACTATGTGAAAAATCAGATGCATTAACACGTATGTCAAAAGCGCCGCCGTTCGAGAAACGTTTATCGGGCGAAGTGGAAAGAGTAAAGCTTCCGCGTATAACGTTTATTTGAGCCGAGCCGGAAACAGTGCTTCTTGAATTGTCGGTTACCTCAGCCTCAAAAGTATAAATGTAATCAGCCGATTTGTCCTCATCAATTTTATAAGTGAAGTTGTATTTGCCGTCCTTATTTAGCTCGCCGGATTGCTGGCTGATTAACTGCCGGTTCTGAAACGGTACGTAATAATTTTGCGCGAACGGTTTATAGAACCAGGAATATTCCGACCAGTACCACCAGGGTCGCCAGATATTTTGCTTAAAGATTTTTAAATCGACTTTACCGGCGGTTACCGGAGCGCCAAAGTAATAATCGGCTGAGACAGATATGTTGACAGTATCTCCGCCTGCATATTGCTTTTTACCGGTTTCAACTTTAACCAGGTATTCCGGCTTCTTATATTCCTGAACTTCGAACGAGCCGGAATAAAAGCTTTTTCCGTCGCGGAGCTGAATGGAATAATTTCCAAGCTCTGCTTCCTTATCAAGCTGAACGCTGCCGGAAAGAGTGCCGAACGCGTCGGTCGTAAGAGTGTCGGAATAAATTTCCTGGTTCTTCGGAGCTTTTATTTCTACTTCGAACTTTTCTCCGGGTACATTTGAAAGACTGCCGCCGTTTCTGTCCCTGAAAATTGTTTTAAAGTAAACCTGCTGTCCCGGACGGTAGACTGGCTGGTTCGTATAAACATAAGCAATACGGCTCTCAGTTTCCTGTCTAATAAAGAAATACGGATTGCTGAAAATTGTTTCTCCGCCGGATTCCGCCGTCAGCAAAATGTTTTTATCTTTTAAAGAAGATGAATCGTTTAAATTAAATAAAGCTAATCCATCATTGCCGGAAGACTTGCTGCTGATTAGTTTACCATCGTCATAAAGACTGAACTTTGCTTTTTTGATAGCGGCTCCGGATTTGGCATCGACAACCAACGCCAAAATTTGGCTGCCGCCGTCTTTGTAAATCATCGCAAGCTTCGAAACGGAAATTCCGCAGTAAGCCACCATGCTACGGTATGAAGCCTGTAAAATGTAAGTTCCCGGGTCATCAATCTTGCCGACGCTGACGCTGCGGTTGGAATAATTCGTATTTGATTTGCTGAAAACGGTATCCCAATCTTTTACAAGCTTAGTGTAGCGGAGTAAAGCTTCTCCGTCCTTTCCCCAGATATCAAAGTTGTAGCGCAAATTATTTCTATTGGAAAGAGAAATGAACTTGAGCGGGTCTTCAATCTTAAAAAGCTTAAAGTGAAAAACCTTTGTTTCATTCGACGACGAGAAAAGATTTATTGAGACGTAACTGCCCGGTTCAAAGACGGTGTAATTGTACAGGCTGAACCTTTCCTCAACCCGGTTATCTTTTAGATTGTAACTTCCAAGGACGAAAGGAAGAAGAAAAAGTAGACTTAAGCTGATAAGTTTATGTTTAGCCTGCATAAAATTTCCCGTTGTCATTTTTGAAGATTGAGTTCGCAAATCTGCATCCGAAAGTTAGTACAATTTTCAGCTACTTTCAGACGAGGCTGGCTCCGTATTCTACCGGAATTTGAAATAGTAAGAGAAACGAATAAAAGGAAAATTAATTTATTAAAATCCGACCAATTTACCAATCAGGTCGGATGTTTGAGATTTTTATCAATCTCCCCAAATGAGTGCCAGCTAATTGACCAAACTTTCTATGCCCCTTAACTTTGATACGTAAATGTTATGTTTAATTTATGCGAGAGGTGCATTTGAAGTCATTAACAAAAGTTCTGGTAATATCAGTAATGATTTTACTGGTAGGTTTTACCATAGTTACTAACGAGGCGAATACCGAGACATTACCAGTTACCAAAACGATAACTACTTCTGTTAATAATGACGATAATTCTGTAAATACGACAACGTCAATAATTAATTATATAGATAAAGGAGATATGGTTGCCTCCTGGTACGGTCCCCGTTTTCAGGGTAAAACTACGGCAAACGGTGAAGTTTTCAATCAAACAGCCTTTACGGCTGCAAGCAAAAGTCTTAGGTTCGGCACTTTGCTAAAAGTAACAAACCTAAGGAATAAAAAATCGGTAATTGTAAGGATAAACGATAGAGGTCCTTACATAACCGGAAGACAGCTTGATTTATCAAAGGCTGCTGCCCAGGCACTCGGTATGCAAAGACGCGGTGTGGTAAGGGTTAAAGTACAGCAGCTTAGCCTAAAAGGAGTAAACTTCCCGGTTATTAACTTGAATTAAATAGCTTTATTTAATTTTCTCCATGTTTATCCCGTCCCGGTTTGACCGGGGCGGGATTTTTTTATTTATTCTCTTGCAGAAATTTGACCTTAAATTCTTAAATTAGTGCCGGGTTTATTCCTAATTAAAAGCCGGCACCTTAATAAGCCGGATGAATAAGCCTATAAGAAAAAATAAAGGCATCTCGCATAAGTAAAATGCTTCTAAACCCTTTGCTCTTTGCTCTATGCGCTTTGCCTTTTACAGACATCTCAATACAAATTACTTGATATTTCATGAAGAAACTCAACCTCGGCTGCGGCAAGGACTTAAAAGAAGGATACGTTAACCTCGATATCGTCGATTACGGCGGAAACATGATTCACGATATAAATTCCTTTCCTTATCCTTTTGAAGATAATACCTTTGATGAAGTGTTTGCTTCGCACGTACTTGAACACTTAGACAGCTTCCACAAAACCGTGACCGAGCTTTACCGGATAATTAAGCCGGACGGTCTCTTAATTGTTTATGTCCCTTTCTTTTTAAATACCAAATATTTCGGGGAACCCGACCACAAGATCCCGTTCTCTATCCGGAGCTTTGACAACTACGAGTACATTGATAATCGCAAGCTGAAATTTTATGAGAAGTGGAAGCTGAACCACCGGACTAACTACGAGGGCAAAGCCCAGTTTGAGGTTCTGGAAAAACGGTTTATCACCTCGCACTTTGCACCGCTTAAATGGATGGACTTCTTTTTGAACATAGAGCCGGTGATGTACGAAAGGTTCTGCGCCGGAATCTTCTCCCCGGAAGAGGTTTACTTTAAGCTGAGGGTTGTCAAGACTTCTTCAAAGCGCGGATAATTACTAAAAACCATCCTGCCAGAAAACATAATCCACCAAGCGGCGTAACCATTGCAACGGCAACTATTCCAGTCATCGAATAAACATAAAGCGAGAATGAGAATAAAATAATTCCAACAGTAAAAAGCGCAGCAGCAATAAAAAAGCGGTTATCTCCTGCCAGACCTATTGCTAAAATTACTACCGCATGAATCAACTGGTACAGAACTCCGGTTTTGTAAATGCCCATCATTGTGGAATTGAGGACATCACTTAAACCGTGAGCTCCGAAAGCCCCGATAGCTACTCCTAAAAAGCCGAATATTCCGCCGGTGATTATCCAGGCGCGTTTATTTTTAATTAAGTTTTTCATATCTCATTTAGACCGGTTTCACATCCGGTATTTTACTTGCATTGTAATTTTTTTTTGGATTGCTCATTCACCAAAAAGTATTAAATTACCTGGTTCAAATTAACCGACTTGCGGCAAAATAACCAAATAAGAATTAAGTATACATATGAACTACTTCAAGCTTAAATCGAATTACGAACCTTCCGGCGACCAGCCGAAAGCAATTAACGAACTGCTGGAAGGACTTAAACGCGGAGACAAATTCCAGACTCTGCTTGGAGTTACAGGCAGCGGAAAAACATTTACTATCTCCAACGTAATTAAGGAAATCAATAAGCCGACACTTATAATTTCTCACAATAAAACTTTAGCGGCTCAGTTGTATTCTGAGTTCAAGTCGTTCTTCCCGGAAAACCCGGTTGAGTTTTTTATAAGCTATTATGATTACTACCAGCCGGAAGCTTATGTAGTCTCAAGCGACCTCTATATTGAAAAAGATTTTTCAATCAACGAAGAAATCGACCGTCTCCGTCTTAAAGCAACTACTTCTTTAATTGAAGGAAGGAACGATGTAATTGTAGTTGCCAGCGTAAGCTGCATTTACGGTATCGGAGCGCCGCAGGAATATGCTAAGCAGATTATCTTCCTTAAGAAAGGAATGACAATTCCAAGGAAAAAGCTTCTCCGGGATTTGATTGATATCCATTATGTCCGCAACGATGTAGATTTTACGCGCGGTGCATTCCGCGCAAGAGGTGATGTGGTTGAGATTATTCCGGCTTATCAGTATGATGAAGCTATCCGCATAGAGTTTTGGGATAATGATATCGAACGGTTGTCGATAATCGATTCTGTAACCGGCGAGGTTATCCGCGAGATTGATTCAGCACCGGTTTATCCGGCTAAGTATTTTGTTACCGATAGAGAACAGACTCAAAAAGCTATTTATAATATTGAGCTTGAGCTTGAAGACCGACTAAAATATTACAGGAAGGAAGAAAAATATCTTGAAGCCCAGCGGATTGAACAAAGGACCCGCTTCGATATTGAAATGATGAAGGAGATCGGCTACTGTTCCGGTATAGAAAATTACTCGCGGCATATGGATGGTCGTGCGCCTGGTTCCAGACCATACAATCTTTTTGATTATTTCACGAAAGACTTCCTTCTTATAATAGATGAATCGCACGTTACCATTCCGCAGTTGCGTGCAATGTATAACGGCGATAGAAAGCGGAAGGAAACTCTGGTTGAATATGGTTTCCGTCTTCCATCGGCGCTCGATAACCGACCGATGAAGTTTGAAGAGTTTGAGAAGATGCTGAACCAGGTAATCTTTGTAAGCGCTACACCCTCTGATTACGAGCTTGAGAAAAGCGGCGGCGTTATAGTCGAACAGATTATCCGTCCAACCGGACTGCTTGACCCTGAGATTGAAGTGAGACCGATTAAAGGACAGATTGATGACCTGATTGCCGAGATTAGAATCCGCGCAGATAAGGAAGAGAGAGTTCTGGTAACAACTCTTACTAAAAAGATGGCGGAAGACTTATCGGATTATCTTGATAAGATTGGAATCAAAGTCAGATATATCCACAGCGACATTGATGCGCTTGAAAGAGTTGAGATTTTAAGAGACTTAAGAATTGGCGACTTCGATGTTCTTGTCGGAGTTAATCTTTTAAGAGAAGGACTTGACTTGCCCGAGGTTTCTCTCGTCGCAATTATAGATGCGGATAAGGAAGGATTTCTCCGCAGCGAGCGTTCTTTAATGCAGACTGCCGGCAGAACCGCCAGAAACGCCAATGGCAAAGTAATTATGTACGCAGACGTAATTACCGATTCAATGCAGAAAACCATCGACGAAACTAACCGGCGGCGTGAGCTTCAAACAGAATATAACATTGCTAACAATATTTCCCCCAAAACGATTTATAAGAGTGTGGAAGAAATTCTTAATTCAACTTCTATTGCCGACGTCCGGAAGAAGGAAGATAAAGACAGCGGCTCATTCACTAAAGTTGCTGAGCCGGTCTTAAGATATATGAACACCGAACAGAAGCAGGATTTAATCGAACAGCTTACAGAACAGATGCATCAGGCGGCTAAAGACCTGGAGTTTGAGAAAGCAGCATCTCTGCGCGATGAAGTTAACCGGTTGAAGAAGATGCTGAAGTAGAGGTATATGGTATAAAGGTATAGGTACCCGGGTTATTTATTCAAATAACAATCTAGTCAAACAACCAGTATACCTTTATACCTTATACCCTTATAACTATGACTTTCCAGCTTCCTTGCCACGCTCCTCTATCTGCCTTATTGCTCTCTTTGCCAGCTCTATTATTCTAAAGTTTGCATCTTCTTTAGCCACCTTCTGAAGAATCGGAATAGAGTCCATGTTACCGATCCTGCCGAGACCGCTTACGGCAATTAAGCGAACTATCCAGTAAGGATCGCTTGTGTATTTTTCACACAGCTTCACGGTTCTGTCAATGTTCAAGCCGCTTTCCGTAAGCATATATAATGCTCTTGTTCTTACCTCATTTGGTTCGCCGTAATCGCTAAACTTAACTTCATAATCGTAAGCCTTGTTTGAATCAATCGCAGCCATTGCTCTCAGAGCCGCAATCTTAACAGTTCCCTGGTAAGAATCCATGTTGAAGGCTCTGATAACAACCGGCAGCGCCTTAATGGAATCGATCTTTGCATAAGATTCAACTGCTGCCGCGCGTACAAAATAATTTTTTGCCACGTCAAATTTTTCTTTCAGCAGCTTTGCAATTCCTTTATCTTCACTCTGCAGCTTTTCCGTTCCTTTATCTTTCGGCAATAAGACCAATTTTGAAAAGTTACCTAAAGAATTTATTGCGCTTACCTGTACTCTTTGATCTCTGTCTTTAAGTGCGGCTATAAGAGCCTGCCTTGCGTCAACATCTATGAACTTTCCGAGTAAAGCAGCACATTGCGAACGGACTGCCCAGAAAGGATCATCTTTAAGTGTTGTTATCAGAGCCATGGCAGCATCACTGCTTTTATCTTTTGCAAGCTGCTCAGCCGCCCATATCCTGCCGTCCACGTCCTTATCGTTCTTAAGCTGGTAAGCCAGCTCTTCATTTGACTTCTTAAAATTCACTTCATCAAGAAGATAATGACCTTCATCGAAGTTAACCATCAAAGGATTTTCATTTACATCAAAGCTGTATGAATTATTCAGCGAATCAATCCAAACTGTTTTAGTAATCTTCTGCGAAGGAGTTTCAATATAGATATCAACAGGAACACGGTAGACCGGTGTTAAGCTGTCAACTTTCTGTGTCTGATCAACTGTCATCAAAAGCTTGTGAGTATCCTTGTTATAATCGTACTTAACATCAAAGACCGGATGACCGCCTTTGAATACCCATTCATTAAAGAACCAGTACAAATTTCTACCGGTTGCATCCTGGAACGCTCTTTCAAGGTCATGCGTATCAACATTGTGGAACTGATTCTGCTGAACGTAAAGTCTTATGGCTTTGAAGAACAATTGATCGCCGAGCATATGCCTAAGCATGTTTAGTATTGAAGCGCCGCGCTGGTAAATATAATCTGTGAAGACGTCGTCAGGAGAATTATATCGCCTGTAATAAGTAGGATGTCTTTCGCGTTTGTCGTCGCTTAAAACTCTCTGGTGGTTCAGCAGCATCTCATAAGTATAATGGTCATTACCGAAAGCATATTGACCGTAAAGAGCTTCAAAAAATTGTGCGAAGCCCTCATTAAGCCATGCATCGTTCCAATCGCGGCAGGTTAATAAATCACCGAACCATTGATGAGCAGTTTCATGAGAGACAAGGTCGGTTGAGTTTTGCTGCGGTTCGGCATACGGATCGTGCAGAGTAGTATTGGTTAAGGTAATAGCCGACACGTTCTCCATTCCGCCCTCGGTAAAGTCCTGTACGGTTGAAAGCGAGAGCTTTTCCCATTCATAGTGATGCCCGGTTACCTCTGAAAAGAATTTCAGAATGTCGGGTGTATGAGAAAAATTTTCCATTGCATATTTAGCGTACTCAGGCTCAACATAATAATAGATAGGAACGTTGTCCCATTTCGTTTTCAGGACGTCATACTTGCCGGCAATAATCGAGTTAAGATACACTACATGCGGCTTGCCTTCAGTCCAGGTGAATGTTTTTGTCCGGTCTTTCTTATCGGTAGTTTCTTTTGTAAGAGCTCCATTTGAAACTACAACCCAGCCTTCCGGCACGGTTGCAGTTAGTGTGCTTGTGCTGAAGTCATCCGGAGAATCATGGCAGGGATACCAGTACTGAGCATCTTCCGATTCGCTCTGGCTCCATATTTCAGGAATGCGGTTGGGATATGCCTTATCCGGCGTAACAAAGTATATTCCCTTTTTCGGAATGGTTGAATAAGTAACCGAATAAGTTAAAGTGTCCTCGATACCGTAAGGCTTGTCCAGATCAATTGTTAGGATTTTCCCGTCATATTGATATTTAAGGTTTTCATTTCCCATTGAGACTTTATCAATAGTCATGTCCATTGCATTCAAATGGATCTGTTTATAATCAAGCCTGAAGGGTACAATCTTTTCGGTTGCAACACCGAAGACTTTTTTCTTTTCCAAATTGAAATGGAAGTTTAAATCAAGGTGGATCATGTGGAATTCTTTATCAGGCGCGTGCCTGATAGGCGCTTCATTCTGCGGCTGCATAAGCATCTGTCCCTTGATAATTGCAGCAGATAGAAGAATAACGACTAAGATGTTTAGAAACGATTTTGTCATTTTTTCAACTCCGGTCAAGAATAAAATGAAATAATTTTAATGTAAGGTTTTACCTAAACCGATCAAACTTAGGCTCGAATATAATCTAACTTGATGAGATTTATCACCGGTAAATATAGAAATATGATGAGCGGAGAACAGCTATGCCTAAGCCGGACTGTATAGGTATTTTGGGAAATAGCGTATGGATTTTAATCATTCTGAATTTATGGGAACATAAAAAACCTCAAAAGGCTTTCTATAAATTTAGTTTTATAATTTGCTTTATAAAGTCTGATAAAAATAAGTTAATTCTTATTGCCTTCTTAATTGCGCATTCAGTCTGCTAAAGTTTCATCCGGTTCTTTGGATTTAAGTTCTGCCATGCAATTAGGGCAAAAATGCCACTCATGTTTTATTGGATACTTACAGTTATCACAACACATATTCTTTAAATTGCAACCACAGGAGGGACAATATGCGTTTGATTCATTCAATTTAGCATTGCATTCAGGACAATTCAATGATTTCAATTGGTTCGGTCTAACAATCAGATAAATTATTAGACCAAAAATAAATGATATTACAGTCAATAAAACCCAGAGTCCCGGATTTTCTACCATGTGTTCTCTTGCGTCCAGGTATACCCATGTCGGAAGTAGAAACCACAAAAAGATAATTGCGATTTGCAGTATTGGGGCGAATATAAAACTTACTGATTCCCAAAATACGCTCCCGCTGTTTGCCAAATATTTTTTAGCATTCACGTTATCATCTACTAAAAGATGAAGCTCTCCTATCAACTTTCCCTGATTATCATATATATTATTTGAATAACTTGACGTTGTATTTTTGAAATACGGCAGAGGCCCGGCTCCTAAATTTGGCACCGAAATAACTGCCAGGTTAGCTAAATGTCTTTCAAGAAATTTGTTCCTATTATTAGGTCTGTTTTCACCTATTTTTGTTTGCTGAGCTTCATCATATTCATAATTTAATTTTTGAAAATCTTCCTCCGGAGCGCCAAATATAAAATCTCCGTTAGTCAATGACATCCAGATATATATATAAGGCTGTTCTAATTCCTCCGGATTTTTCAAACATATTGAATCAATTTTATTGACAATAATATTGTCGACCGGAAGTGATTTTATCGAGCCGGCAATCTCTTTAAGGAGAGTATAATTATGTTTATCGAACGAAGTAAAATACTTTTTAAATTCATTCTTATGATTTTGATAGAGCGCGTCTTTAACAGGATATTGCACTATTAATATTATTAATGACAGTGTGAATACAATAACAGTCGGGATGATCATTTTTTTTATTAAATTCTTTTTGTTCATATCTCTTCTTCCCAGGTTTATTTAAAAACTAAATTTTTTTTTCGTATGATTGCAATAATAGCATAGGTGCTATCGAAAGCGTGATAAATGATCCGGCAATCAAAAAAATTATAAAAGTAATTCCATTGTTTCCAAATAATAGCACAAGGCTGTTATTCTGTATTGAACTCCAAAAATGAAATTGAGTTAACAGGATTTTTAATAAATAGATAAGTGGTAATAAAAATATTTGACAAGCAACTATCTTCAGTATTGAAATTCTTTTGATACCTAACTTATAATAATCGGGTTTATTCCTCGGTTCTAAAGCCTCAGCAAGTATCTTATTCAATATCCTTTCAGAAGGGACTTCATTTTCTAATTGGTCCAATGTTTTTAGAGTTTCCTTAATTGAAGTCATATATGCTCTGCAATTATCACAACCGGCAACATGTTCCCGGATTTCGCTTAGTTCAAGTTCGCTTGCCTCTGAGAAATATAGATCAAGCAGGCGATTTTGGTATTTGCAATCCATATTATAACTCCTGACTTTCTAACAGTTTTCTTAATTGACCAAGTGCATTATGAAACCGCGCTTTTAAAGTACCGACAGGAATTTTTGTCATTTCTTCAATTTCAGTAAACTTCATGTTTTGAAAATGTTTCAATATAACTACTTCCTTCAAAAATGGATTTAGTCCTGCAAGTGCTTTTTCGATAGTGTCTTTCAATTCGTTTTTTTCAACAAGGCTATCATTATTTCTTCCGGTTTTAGTATCAAACGATTTTATTTCATCAAAATCTAAATGATCATAACCATACCTTTTTTTAGACATTTCCTTTCGAGTCAGGTTTATTCCAATTGTAAAAAGCCAGGTCTTAAAAGTTCCTTTATCCGGATCAAATGTATGTGATGATCTCCAGACCCTGGTAAATACTTCCTGAAGTATATCTTCTGAAATCTCACGGTTACTGGTATAACGCAGGGTAAAGTTAAATATTCCATTACTGTACCTGTTATATAATAATTTAAGTGCATCCGTATTACCTTTTTGTAACAGGCTCATCAATTCCTCATCAGAATTACTTGATAGATTAGAGTTATCTTTATCCATTTCTTAGTTATACCCTGTTTAGCGTAAAAAGGTTGTCTCCAGCTTATAATAATTTTTAATTTATTTTTGAATTGTTAAAGATATGTTAAACGCCCCTCTTTTTCTCAATAAGTTATTTCTCCGGGCTGTCATGGTTCATACCATTACAGAGTAGGAATCGGGAGGTAAAGCTGTCGTGTAATGGTCTGTGACAGCTAAGCAAAGAGTATGGAAATTTTAATTAAAGTCCAGCGCATAGGAATGACTTTGCTGTTATCCTATGCACTTTAGAATTTGTTTTTACTTTCCTGTTTCCGGGGCTACGTTGCCTTCTTGATGCGTATGCGATTCGAGTTCGGCTAACTTTTCTTTTCCGTAAGCAATTCTTGTAATAACAACGAACAGGACCGGGACGATAAAGATTGCTATCAATGTAGCCGCGAGCATTCCGCCGATAACTGTCCAGCCGATAGTCTGTCTTGCCTGGGCACCGGCGCCAGCCGCAAAGGCAAGCGGAGAAACGCCTAATATAAACGCAAGCGATGTCATAAGAATCGGACGGAGACGCAGCCTTGCCGCAGCAGTTGCCGCCTGAACAAGCGGCACGCCATTATTAACCCGCTCTTTTGCAAACTCAACTATAAGAATTGCGTTCTTTGCTGCCAACCCGATCAAGGCAACAAGCCCTATCTGCGCGTAAACGTTATCGCTTAAGCTTGGATGGAAAACGAGCGCAAGGATAGCGCCGAAAGCACCGATCGGAACTGCGAACAAAACAGAGAACGGGATCGACCAGCTTTCATATAAAGCAGATAGGAACAAAAATACGAACAGCAGCGATAATCCGAATATCGCAAAAGTACTGCTGCCTGCATTTATTTCTTCCCTTGATAACCCGGAGAACTCATAGCCGTAACCGGCAGGCAGAACTTTGGCGGCAACTTCGCGGAGTGCTTCAATAGCCTGCCCACTGCTGTAGCCCGGTGCAGCGTTCCCGTTTATCTCAGTGGAACGGAACATATTGTAATGTGAAATGAGCGATGCACTTTCGGTAACATTGTAGCTAACTAAATTTCCCAGCGGGATCATCTTGCCGGCTGTATTCCTTACGTAATACTTGGACAGGTCATGTATAGAAGCACGGTAGCTTGTATCTGCCTGGGCTACTACGTGGAAGTCTCTTCCGTAGATAGTAAAATCATTCACATACGCGCTGCCGAGCAGTGTCTGGATTGTGCTAAACACGTCTGCGATGTTAACTCCAAGCTTGGCGCATTTTTCTCTATCGACGTGGAGCTGGTAAGCAGGCGTACTTGCCGTAAAGAACGAAAATACATTTGAAAGTTCGGGTCGCTGGTTTGCTGCAATTACAAAGTTCTGTACAACCTGTGCAAACTGCTGAATGTTGTCTGTACTTTCTCTTTGTTCAAGCTCAAAGCTGAAGCCGCCTGTAGCGCCCAAGCCCTGTATAGCGGGAGGCGCAATTACAACCACGTTTGCATTTTTTATTACGGAGAACTCTCTTCTAAGCGTAGCCATTAGTCCGTTCAATTGAAGAGCCTTGCTTGTACGCTCATCCCACGGCTTTAGCTGTGTAAAAATTGTTCCGCTGTTTGACTTGAAAGAGAAGTTAACAACGTTCAGCCCGCTGATAGCTGCAAAGTGTGCAATGCCGGGAGTCTTTTCCAGGATGGTCATCATCTCTTTTAAAACGTCTATTGCCCTTGTTGATGAAGCTCCTTCGGGAAGCTGGAAGGTAATATAAACCCGTCCCTCATCCTCGCTGGGTATAAAGCCTGTCGGCTTCTGGATGAAGAGCCCGACCGTTCCTGCATAGATAAGAATCAAGATTATTAGTACGTAGGGAGCGAGCTTAATGCTCTTCTTAACTCCTTCGGTATAAGAGCCGGTTGTTTTCTTAAACCATTCATCAAACTTAAAAAAGAATTTGTTGAGACCTTTAGATTCCCTGCTTAAGGTTGTCGGCTTCAAAATTAAAGAGCATAATGCGGGGGTTAACGATAATGCAACAAAAGCAGAGATTAAAACCGAAACAGCAATTGTTATGGCAAACTGCTGATAAAGCTTGCCGACTATGCCGGGTATAAATCCTACAGGGATAAATACGGCTGCCAGTATAAGTGCGATAGCAATAACGGGACCCGAAATATCCTTCATTGCTCTTGCCACTGCTTCTTTTGCCGAAAGATGTACTTCATCTATATAATGCTGTGATGCCTCTACAACAATTATGGCATCATCGACCACTATTCCTATTGCCAGAACAAAGCCGAACATCGTTAATGTGTTTATAGTAAACCCGAGCGGAACAAAAAATGCAAATGTTCCGATTATAGAAACCGGTATTGCAAGGATTGGTATAATCGTTGCACGCCAGTTCTGAAGGAACAGGAATACAACCAATACAACAAGACCCAATGCTTCCAGCAGGGTTATCAGTACCTCGTTAATAGATTCCTGCACAACGGAGACTGCTTCGAAGGGAACGCCGTAAGCAACGTCTTCCGGGAAAGACTGCTGGACTCTCTTCATTTCATTATAAACGCCTTTGGCAACAGAAAGTGCGTTGCTTCCGGGCGCCTGGAATACCAGCAGGAAAGACGAACGTCTTCCGTCAATATATGAATTGCTTGCATAGCTTGCCTTGCCAAGCTGAATCTTTGCTACGTCTCTTAGATGTACTTCGGAACCGTTCTGCGGATTTTCGCGGACAATAATATTTCCGAACTGCTCTACGGTAGTAAGCCTGCTGTTTGTAAAGACTGTATATTCAAAAGTCTGGTTGCCGCTCTGAGGAGGAGCGCCGATTGTTCCTGCAGCTATTTGAAGATTCTGACTTGCCAGAGCGTTAGTAACATCGGAAGTTGTCAAACCAAGCTGTGCAAGCTTATTGGGATCGAGCCAAATACGCATACTGAAGTCATCTGCCCGGACAAAAATATCTCCAACACCCGGAACGCGCAGGAGCGCATCCTTTACAAAAATGTTTGTGTAATTGTCAAGGAATTCTATGTTGTGAGTTCGATGAGGGGAATAAATAGCAACTATCATCAGGATACTCGAAGTACGCTTTCTCGTAGTAATGCCCAGCCTCTTTACAAGGTCTGGCAGTTGAGGTGTTGCAATGCCTACTCTGTTTTGGATATCCATTGTTGCAATGTCCGGATCGGTTCCCGTTTTTAGAACAACGCTGATGGACGAGCTGCCGTCGCTCGTACTGTTGCTTGTCATATACGCCATACCGGGAGTACCGTTAACCTGCGTCTCAATAGGAGTTGTAACAGTCTGTTCAACCGTTGTTGCATCCGCTCCGGTAAAGTGTGCCGATATGCTGACAGTAGGCGGGGTAATATCCGGGTACTGGCTGACAGGGAGGTTAAATATTGAAAGCCCTCCTATCAATACAATTACAATTGAAACTACAATAGCCGTTACTGGTCTTTTTATAAAGGTATCTGCAATCATTATCAAATCCTATTCGTAAATTATTTCCCGGTATTTGCCCTTGTCCCGGAAGCAGCAGCTTCTTGAGAAAGCTCTACAGGTGAATTATCTCTCAGCTTCTGTACTCCTTCGGTTACAATTTGTTCGCCGGGTTTAAGACCGCTGTTTACTATAACCATATCTCCAATATTCCTGCCTATATCTATTCTTTGCTGCGAGACTTTGTTGTTGTGTATAATGAAAACAAAATATTCACCCATCTGAACTGTTACAGACTTGAACGGGATTACAATGCTCTTCGAAGAATTATTATTTAATACTTTAACGTTGCATGTAAGTCCCGGTCTTAAAAAGTTTTTCGGGTTTGGGAATTCGAGTCTTACAATTAATGTCCCGGTCTGCGGATCAACTGCGCGATCAAGTAAAAGGAGGCGACCGGTATAAGGATAAATAGAGCCGTCCGGCAACTGCAGGGAAAAGGTGGAATCACTTTCTTTGCGCTTATCGTTAAGCATCATGTTAAAGCGTTCAATCTGGCTTTCATCAACTGAAAAGTCAACTGCCATAGGATTATCTGAAGATAAAGCGTTCATCAGCGTTTGCCCGGCAGTTACCGCAGATCCCAATTTTACCTGGGATATCCCAATCGTACCGCTGAAAGGAGCGTAGATAATAGAGTTACGGAGGTTGGTTTCAACTTCGGTTAACTGGCTCTGTGCCGCCTTCAAATCTGCAGCCGCATGTTCTAAGGTCTGCTGTGCTATTGCATTATTTTGTGCAAGCTG
Organism: Ignavibacteriaceae bacterium; assembly: GCA_046704565.1. Lineage (GTDB taxonomy): Bacteria > Bacteroidota > Ignavibacteria > Ignavibacteriales > Ignavibacteriaceae > FEN-1297. Next base: position 15,902 of record JBJKRP010000264.1, read on the forward strand.
CTGATACCTTTTATAATCCTGTTCTGCTTTATCAAGGTTTGCTTTGGCAACGTCGTAGGCGGCTTTATACTGCTGCTGATCTATGCCGTATAATTTCATCCCCTTTGTTACATGCTGACCGTCCTTAAAATAGATATCGGTAAGATAGCCGGAAACTTCCGGTCTAATTTCAATCTGGTCTAAAGCAACAACAGTTGCAGGATAAGTAATATAATAGGATGCTTTTTCCTCTTTCACGGTATAAGCGGAAACTTGCGTAGGCGGAATCTGCATCATAGGCTTTTTATCTCCGCCGCAGGAAGCAAGCAGACCGGCAAGAGCAATTGTAACTGTTATTAAATAAATTTTATTTTTCATGGCGCTTATGGGTTTTAATTGGAAATTCATATTAATATTTTATAGTTCCTAAAGCCTTCTCAACGTCTAATTTGCTGCTGAGAAGCTGGTACAAAGAGTTTGAATAATTAACCTCCGTAGAACGCAAATCCGTCTCTGCAGTAATTACATCCAGGTATGTTTTAACACCTGCTTTATATTGAAGTTCAATTGTATTGTAAACATCCTGTGCAAGGTTCATATTTTCCTTTGCGGCTTCGAAATCACTAAGGCTGCTTTTGTAGTTAGCTAAAGCGCGTGTATACTCGACGTCAATAGTGCTGGTTAAAGAAGCCAGGTCATACTCGCTGCGCTGTACCTGTAAAGAAGCTTCGTCAATCTCCTGAAACCGCTTAGCTCCCTGGAAGATTGGGAAAGAAAGGGTAAGCCCGGCATACTCGCTTGGATATTTATGATTGTAAAGATCAGAAAATACATCGTTCTGATACTGGAGATTATAAGTTCCGAAAAGAGAAAGAGTAGGCAGAAAGCTCCAGTAATTATAGCTTAAGTTTGCTTTCTGCAGACGGAGTTGAGTCTGAAGCAATTTATATTCAATCCTATTTTTAAGGTCTACAGTCTGGTTTGTATCTATGAAAGCATCGCTTTGCATTTTAGCAGAGTCGTAGGCAAGCGTCATTTCTTCGTTAACCGGGTAGCCCATCAAGTTCTTAAGCGCGGCAAAATTTGTCTTAAGCTGTCCTTCATCGAATTTCTTTTCTGCTATCGAGCTGTTCAGAGATATTTTTGCTCTTTCATAATCTGTCTTATCAACCGTTCCGCTTTTATACTGGTTGTAGGCATCCTGATAGCTCTGCTGCAGTCGAACGATATCTTCATCTGCAAGTCTAATTTGCTGCTGTGCCAGAAGCACCGAATAAAAGGCTTTACTAACGTTAACGACAAGATTTATCTTGTTACTTGTAGTAGTTTGACTTGCCTGCAGACGGACATCGTGAGCCGTACTGCTTGCGAACAAAACATCGCGGTTGAAAATTGTTTGCGTTAATGAAAACTGTGCATTGGAAGTATTGACGACTCCAAACGTAACAGGGTGTCCCTGGAAAATTGATGTCGGCAGTATGTAATTCCGCTGGTAGTTAAAATTAAGATTCAACTGCGGATACCAATCTGCCAGCTTAATCTTAATTTCCTGGTTAACTATCTTTTGATCAAGTAAAGATTGCTGGATTGAAGGCTGATGAGCTAAAGCGTATTCAACACAGTTTTTTAATGTAGCCTGATTCAGAAGTGAATCGGTTCCGCTTTGTGTTTGAGAATAGACCAGACTATTTACCAGCACAAATGCGGCAATAATAAAAAGCGGTTTCTTCATAGTGTAAATATTTTTTCGTGTGGTTTACTAACTTCCTTTATTGAAGATACAAAGATATGTAATTCTTATGGAATAAGCTTGATATAAATCATCTGATATTATTTAAGCAGCATCATTTTCTTTACTATGAATGCGCTTTGCTTGCCGTCCAGCGATTTTGCTCTAAGTGCATAGAAGTAAACTCCGGAGGGAAGTCCGATCCCGTTGAAAGCTGCTTTATGGTCTCCGGCAGTCTGGGTTGTATTAACAATTTCCTTAACCATAACACCCAGAATATTATAAATCTGAATTTCAACTTTGCTGTCTGCCGGCAGCGAATATTTAATTTCCGTTGTAGGATTAAAAGGGTTCGGATAGTTATCGAACAAATAGTAGGCTTGCGGAACTAAGTTTATGTTGAGCTTTACCTCTTTTAAATATTGAGCAGTACCGCTCATGTCAATCTGCTTTAAGCGATAGAAAATACTACCGACGAATGAGGTTGTATCCAGTTTATCACTGAAAGAATAATTTGCCGGTGCCGTTCCCTGGCTTGGAATAAATCCGATATCCTGCCAGCTCTCAACTCCCATCTTCCTGTCTATCTCAAAGCCATAGTTGTCTTTCTCTAACTCGGTGGTCCAGTTAAGCTGTACCGTGCTTGATTCTACGTTCGATGAAAACGATGAAAGTTCTACATTTAATGAACTATCTATCGAGAAGTCGGAATCGCTTTTTGCAAAATACGGGAAGTTAGCGTCAGTTGCGTTGCCTGCCGACCTGGATGCGATAGTTATTCTTATTAAGCATTTTGTTGATGAGATGCTGGGAACATTCCAGGAATAGCTGCCGGAATCGGCAGGATAGTTACTGACAATATTCTGCCAGCTTAATCCGTCGTTTAATGAATAATCTATATTGACCGATTTTACTCCTGATGAAGTCCACGTTATTGTATGCAAAGTATCAGCTCTCCAGTTTTCTCCTCCCTTAGGGGCATAAAGAAATATTAATGGGAGCTTAAACGCTCTGTAGCTCCATTGTCCGTATGGCAAAGTAAGCTCAAGTGCTATAGTACCGTCGGGCGTTACCTCGGTTACAGTTGGATTCGTAGCTCCCCAACCTATTAAGCTGTTGCCGTTTTCAAACCGCTCAACGTTACCCATAGCATCGCCGTATATATCTGGGTTATTTCTGTATTGCCAGACGAGAGTCGCCGTTTTATTTATTTCGTCAAGAGAGTATTCAACGCCCCTGGAAAATCGCGGAGAATGATAGTTCCCGTCGTCGAACAATATAATGTCGCCGTTAGGCAGTCTTCTAATAGCGTGCTGATGTGAAAAGCCTATGTCGTCGTTTACAAATTGAAATTGATTATTTTTACCGCCGAGCCTCCAGATGATATTTCCCGTATTAAGATCGATTTTAGTTATCTCGTCAAGGTGCCTTGATGAAAGTAGGATCGCTGTACTATCGCTCTCAATCTCAATTGCATTTGAATGGACATAGTCGATAGTTGCTGCAGTTAAATCCTCATACGTAGCATCTGTAATTTTAAAATGATCCCAGCTTCGCCATTGAAAGATTACGTTACCGGATTTATCCAGTTCCTGGATAATTATTCCTGTCACGGTTGCATCCGGATTTCCCCCGGGAACTATCCCGCTCATATCTACTTTTTCATAATCATCGGCAAGTAAAAAATAGTTGCCGTTAGGCAGTACTCTTAGTTCATGAAGATCGGTAACGTATCCGTTCCCGCACGCAAAGCTGTCCACAATTGCAAATGAAGAGTTCATTCCGTAGAACTTATGCGTACCTGAATTGTAGTAGGTTATCAGCCCGGTAGGCTGTACCTTAAAGTCGAAACAAGGAGCGGGCATTCTTCTGTAAAAAACCGGGTTGCCGGACTTATCTAATATCATAAGATAATCTCCGTAGGCATTACTTGGCTGGATTGAAAAGTTGCTCAAGAATATATAACCCGGATCGGGATTATTATATTGGGTAACAGAGGCTTCCGGGAAATCATCGGGAAGGTCTTTTATTCCATTAACCTTATTCAGAGTTTTGGTTTTATTTGGTGGAGTTGAAGCGGAGCCATTGCTGCCTTCGCTTATCTCCGTTATTTCTTTTAATATAGCCTGGTTTATAAATTCAGCGCTAAATGAACTTGACGAGATAGTGAAGGAAAAGGCAGTATCTTGTAAGGCGTTTCCGTTAAGTGTTGTAATACCGCGGGCAACTTTAACAGTTACTTTTTCGCCGCTTGAAAACGGAACATTAGGATGAAATAACAGCGTTTTTTGATCTTCCGTCAGAATTATTCTGCCTGAATGCAAGCCGCTTTGCGAGCCGACTGCGGTAATTAATGACAAAGCTTGAATGGTCGATTCATTTATCCTTTCTGCTGACCGTACTATTATATTAGTTCTAGGATTGATATAAACTGCACCCGGAACCGGCGAAAGGTAGATTATATTTGCTTGTCCCGATGGATTATATAAATATTTACCCGCCCCAAAGATAAAAGGTTGAAAGTTAGTAAATCCAAGTAAAGTTAAAATAATTATTAATTTGATTTTGAGTGAATGACCGTATAATCTTTTCATCTGACAAATTTATGAACCTCTATATCGATATCTATTTTAATTGTCTTCGACACAAGTATATAGAGCAAAGTTTAATGTTTTTTAACTATTACAACTATTTTCAAACTAAAGAAGTCAAATTTTAAAACAACTATAATTATGGAGATAGTAACCTATTAACTTCTTTTTAGTCTAATTTATTGTGTACTTAAAAATTTTTCAAAGAGGTGTCAAATGAAAAGAAACTTTACTTTAGCCTTGATAGCTGCTTTATTTACGATATTTAGCGGCTTGCTTTTTGCTTCCGATGTTGTTTCCAAGACTTATGATTTTAAAGATTTTTCAAAAGTCAAAGTGAGCAGCGGAATGATCCTGACAGTTACACAGTCCGATACATACCGTGTTGAAGTCAATATAGATGATAAAGACCTTAAATATTTCCGGGCAGAACAAAACGGCGATGAGGTGGAATTTTCCTTGAGGAACAACTTCTTCTCTTTCTTTGGGCATAGGCACGGAAGAATTGAAATAAGCATTAAGATGCCCTCGTTAACGGGCTTAGGAATGAGCGGCGGCTCTATCGCAAAAATTACTATGGATGTTCCCTCTAAAAATTTTTCCGGCGGATTATCGGGCGGCTCTAAGATTATGGGAAATCTAAATTGCGGGAATTCAAAATTCAATTTATCCGGCGGCAGTAGAGTAAAGCTTGCGGGAAAGGGAAATGATTTGAGAATTTCAGGCTCCGGCGGCAGTTCTTTCGAGCTTAAAGACTTTTCGGTTAATAATGTTTCGGCGAGCTTCTCCGGCGGAACGCATGCCACTGTTACAATGAACGGAACACTGGATACAAAACAGAGCGGCGGCTCAAGAATCATATATTACGGTAATGCAGTTCTCGGTAATACCGATTTCAGCGGCGGCTCAGGAGTCTCTAAAGGCGATTAAAATTTCCAGGTGCCCGGCGCTTAATTACACCGGGCACCTTTAACTTTGCTTTTTCCCTTCTCCCTCTTAATTTTAGCTAAAAGCATACCGGTTTTGAAAAAGTTAAATTCAAAAGAATACCTACTGTCAATTCATACTTTATACCTTCATGCTAAATGACTTACTACCGGACCGGTTGGAGATTGAATTATCGAGACCACTAATAAAAAATAGTGTAAATTATTTTGCCATTAAAAACAGTATATAACCACTCATATAATTAAGCTGCATAACCTACAACCATTATTTTGCTCTTCCGTCTTAACTGACAGATAAGATAAAGATATTTTTCTAATTATTTAGAAGAATTATGTAACACCATAAATTAACGGAGGAAGAAATGAACCATTCTACTACAGTAAGGATATATTCTTTACTCAATGTAAAGATGCTGCCGGTATTATTTTTATTGGCAGTTGCATTCTCGAGCTATTCATGTGCCGCACAGTTTCAGGAAAATCTGCAAGCTGGATTCGACTCAACAGAAACATCAGGCAACGGAGAGGAAACATTTACATTCCATAAAATGAAGGACGGAAAAGATAATCTATGGAAAGCTGTCTTCAAGGATGGAAAGGTTGTCGAGCTCTATAAGAACGGTACTAAAATTCCAAATAGTGAAATTAAAGATTATCATGAACTGATTGATGAAGAACTGGCAGAGCTGGGTCCAGGGCATTTCCATTTTCCGATGCGCGCTTTTCATTTTAGGTTTAATCCTTCCGAACTGGATAGTTCAATGAGACAATTAAGAGAAAATATTTCTCACATGGATTTCTCATGGGTTGATTCTGCTTTTAACAGCAAAGAGTTTAGAAGCGAGATGGACAGCCTGCGCAAAAACTTGCACGGTTTAAATGGATTGAGACGTCATTTCCCGGGGAAACGTGACTTTTACTTTGATACTTCTGCCTTTAATAAAAGCATGAGAGAATTAAGAATGAATTTACCAAAGATGGGTATGTACCGGCATTACTTTGCATGCGATAGTGCCTTCCGGAAGGATATGAAGAAATTTAGGGAAAAGATGAAGAGCGGCTATTTCAACAAAGATGAATTTAGAAAAGAGATGAAGCACTTTGAAAAGCAAATGAGAAAATTTGATGAGAGAATGAAGAAGTTCTATAAGGAAATGGATAGATCCCGTTATCCTAAGCCGGATTCAGCTTCTTCAAGATAACAAGTGAAAGGTCATCGAAACGGCTGGCGTTGCCGATGAATCTATCCACTTCGGCAACTACAGCTTGTCCGATACCGGCAGCATCAAGGTGCTTTAGCTGAGGAAGAAGGCGCTTTATTCTTTCAGTTCCGAAAAAATCACCATACTCGCTCTGCGCTTCGGTTAAGCCATCTGAGTATGCAAAGAATATTTCACCGGATTCAAGACGTAAAAGATTTTCCGAATAATCAAACTTGCTCATTAAACCCAGGGCGGGCTCGCCTTTCATCATTTCTAAAAGTCCGTCTGACTTAATAATAATAGGCGGAAGATGACCGGCGTTTATAAATTTTATTTCTCCAGTGCCGGGAATGATCTCCGCATAAATCATTGATGCAAAAAGACCGGGGAGGCTGTCACGGTAAAATATTTCATGAACCTTAGAGCCGAGCTTGCTAAGGGAGTCATAATCCGGTAACAGCGCTCTAACCGTTGCCTGGAGCTTCGCAGTAAGCAGCGCGGCTTTCAAGCCTTTACCGGCAACGTCTGCAATAACAACTCCAACTTTATTTTCATTGATTTTTATATAATCCACCAGATCGCCGCCAACCTCGTTTGCAGACCTTGTGAACAGCCATAATGACCATCCCTCCACGGCAGGACTTTGTTCGGGAAGAAGCGCCTGTTGAAGCTTTCTTCCTGCTTCCAGCTCGTCTTTGGCAAGCAGCTTGTCTTTTAGCTCCAGCATAAGTACAACTAAAATTACGGCGCCGCCGATCAATCCGTTATTGTTTGCAGATTCATGTCCATCACCAATTGTTATTGAGGAGCCGGTAATCAGGAAAATTAAACCAACAGTTACAAGCAGTCTCCTGAAAGGAGTAAGCTTAAGGAACATGCTTTTAAGAATCCAGAGCACTTGATGAACCCACCTTGAAAACATTCCCATTTGTTCGAGACGCTTCTTTTTTTCTTCATCAATATAGTATTGCTTTAGCTCCCTCATTTCCTGGTTAAAGTCTCGCGTAATTCTAATCTGATGGATATCGTCCCTGAGTACGCTCCCCAGCCTGGGGTCCTTACCGGTTTCAAAACGGTTATTCATTTGTCTTAAGCGGATAGAATATTATTTTCTTTCGAGCATTAAATTATTGAATGCTGTACGCAACACCAATAAAAAAATTATAAACGGTTTTTATACGATATGAGCTCTCTTTTAACTTGATTATAATTTTGAGCTGCGGGTCCGGTCTCTTACGAAAATATCTGTTCAAGGTGATGCTGCATATGGTCAAAATAGTCTTCAATTAAATATTCGAGTGTTGCAGGCTCATCGGGCGACGGCTTTTGATAACAAATTTCGTCAAGGTTATGAATTTCACGCGGCTCGGATAGAATATCTTCTTCTATTGAATCAATAACGTAGAGGATATGCTTATTATATGAAGTCCAGAGAGTGACTAAATCCGACCATCCGGCTTCCTTATACTTTTGAAACTTAACCCAGCTATTGCCGTCATAAGAAGCGAATACAAGATCGTCTGAGAACTGCGCACTTACAAACCTGACGTGGTTGTTAACTGCTGAATCAATTAAATGCCCCAATACTTCTTTTCTTGTCCACTTGCCGGGTGCATATGAATCGTTGGCAGTTTCCTCGGTCATGTCGCGAAGGTTTATTTCAGTTGACTCAAAAAATTCCGAATAATAATCTTTATACTTACCCATGCTAATATCTTCCTTTAATTTAACATCTAATTTATAAACCCAGGTGCAAAGTTAAAAATTTTATTTGTTAAAAGCTCATCTTTATGTTCATGACAAGACTAAGGCTGAGGCAAAGCTTGATGCAAAGCCGGGCGCGGAATTAAGACGGGGTTAAGAAAAAAAATTTGCAGATAAACATAATTTTTAATTTGATCTATCTTCATCTTCCCGGAGTAAATAATCCGGGAGAATAGATAAATGTCCGCTCATCAATTATTATTCATAATTGAAATTACAAAATAGATAATTTTGCCTACAGTAAATTTAGATTAGAAAGAATTAACAGGTGAGACATGAACAGACAATCGCTCGAACAGTTGTTTAATAATTTTTCAGAGCTCGATAATAAAAAGATTTCGGGCATAATGTCAAAAGTATCTGAAGTCCCTTTCCTTGATGTGAATGATACCCGTAAGCTGCTGAAGGAGAAGATTGCGAAGGGTAAAAGGACATTCTATCCTGTCTGCGACGGCTGCAAAGAAAACATTTTAGGAATAATTCACATAAAAGAGCTTCTTATAAGCGCTCTGTCGGATTCAAAAATAGATTTGAGAGAGGCGCTGCATGAGCCTATGTATTTTAATGAAGAATCAAGCGTCCACAAGGTTTATGATATCTTTTTTCAATCGAAGATAGGTGCGGCTTTTATAGTAGACAAGGGGAATAATGTTACAGGCTTTGTAACGATGAAGGAAGTTACTAATATCTTTTTAACGATGCTTGGCTCTTAATCCGGCTTAATTTTGTTTTAAACTTCTTAAGAAGTTTTTCTGCCCAGACAAACTCGGTTCCAAGCACCGCAAGACCGGCTGGAATAACAAGCGTGGCGGGTCCGGGTGTTACAATTAAAATTATACCTACAAGCAGAATTGTAAAGCCTGCAACCGCTACAAATACTTTTTTAACTCGTTTTAAATTATTAGCCATAGTACAAAAAGAGGCTACTTTTCCTTGTTACTTTTTTAGAGTAATTGTACAAAAGTTATTTTTGATTTACTTCAGATCAGGATGTCACTCTAAATCCGTCTACAATATAAAAATAAATATTAATATACCAAAGGAGTTTTTGCCGTAAACCGGTATTAATTTTTAATGAAAGTTAAAGCTATTATTTCCAAAACAGGCTTTATTTTACCAAAATCAAAGATTTACGCAAATTTTAATGCAGGCTGAAGGAGGAATATTTTACAGAGAGTTATAATAAATAGAACGGCATGCCGGTAACCGGTCCGTCTGGAATCCCCAGTTTATAGCTTTCTAAAAAAAATGGTGGAATAACTTTAGATACAGCAATTACATCGGCAATTAAGCCTCAACGATAAACTCTTTTATTCATAATACGATATTAATGCCGGTCTGGTATTGGTATTATTGTTATTGGATCCGCTGTCATCACCCTCCCAGAATGGTGACGTTAAGTTTCCGTCGGCAGGTCGGTAATATATATCTACATTGCCGTTAAAATTAACAGTGCCTTTACTGGTAACGCTTCCGTGTACGTTGCTATTGCCGTTTAAGTTTGTGTTGCCTCCCGAATATATTTGAGCCCAAATAGTGACATGTCCGTTGACATTTACATCTCCACCGGTATACAATCCCAAAGAACTTCCGTTAGGATTTGGAGTGGAGACGCTAACATTGCCGTTTATTAAAATATTTCCGGTTACTATAAACTCGCCGTATCCGGTTACCGTTGTATTATTAAAGGTGCAGTCTCCGTTTACATAAACAATCTTGGGATTGTCCTTAGTCCCCAACGTAATATTGCCGCTTATTGTTGTATTGGTATTATACTTTGTTGAGGCTTTGCTTTTGTAGTTATTGGCGTTAAAGGAAGGTATATCTACAGAAGATGAATGAGAGCAGCTTGGCTGGTTATTGGGATTTTGATTGGGAACTATGTTTGTATTTGCTCTCCATGAGGGATTTATTGCAGCCTGTCCTCCGTACGTTACAAAACCTTTAACGGTATTGTTGCCGTTCATATTGAAATCTCCGTTTGCCTGAATGTCTGCATTCCACTGTGAATTGCCGTCGTCTACAACATCAACATTGCCGTTTAAGCAGCAGTTATTTCCGGTAGTAATCGCATACTTCATCATCGAGGGAGGATTATTCTCGTTACCGCCATTGCCTGCGGTAGGAAGCTGAACAACAGCCATTACAGTTGCAGAATCTGTTCCGCAAATTCCTACCGATGTAATCTGTCGTGCGCTTGTCAAACTTGCATTTGGACCATCCGGGTATTCGCTGTTTGTATTCTTTACAGAAACGGCAACAGATCCGCCTTGCAGTTGGGTTGTATTGCCCGACCATGTAGTGTCGCTTGATAAATTTCTCATAGCGAACTCCACGCCGCTTTTAGCAAAGTCTCTCGCTTCTTTTGTCTGATAATCCTTAACAGCATTACCCAGCATCTGGTTGTTGCTGTTGTTTATGTTTAGAGACGAAATTGAAAACAATACCCCGCCTCCGATTAACAATATTAAAATCATTCTGCCCATATAGATCTTCTATAAATTTGGTGGATAAAATTTTCTTTGCCAGAAGGAGCCGATACCGTACTTCGAATTGGCATATCCTTCTTTTGTAATCAACAATTTTACATCAATGCCTTTTATGTTTGAAATAGTATATGTTGCGTTTCCTGCGGTATCAATGCCGGCAATATTAAAGCTCTTAACAAGCGTATTCCATTGTTTTGTCTGGCTGCCTTCAACAACTTTCCTTGAGAGGTATAGATTGTTGTTCTGCCTAAAGGTAGAGTAGGTTATTGAATCCGTTGTCTGGTTATTGTCAAGGTCCGCTAAAAATGTAATCGAGCTGTCTGTAATACCGGTAATCTTGTTACCGGCAATTCCATAACCCAATTTATTAAAATCATTCTCGATTACGTCTCCTATCTCTTGAGATGTATACTGGGCAATCTCGCTTAGCTTGGTTTCCTGGGACTTGCTGTTGAAGGCAAACATAATTCCGACCAAGCCGAGCACTACTATGCCGCCGATTAAATAGGATCCGATTATGTCTAATGATTCATTCATAATTTGCCGGCAGCCTTCAAGCCGCCTTAATTTTTAATAACTCTTATAGGTGTACATATATAAAGTGTCCTTCATAAAAGGACTTTTAATTTCTACCTGTATTCTTTTCGTGCGTGATGTTGTAGCCAAAACTGTCTGCGGGTTATTATCGTCTACATAATTAACATGGACTAATATATTAAAGATGCCTGCACGCGGCGTAGTATCTGCGTCCGTATAATTATTATAGTCATCAACGTCATTGTAAGTAGCTGGAGTTTCACCGGGCTCTGCTCCAAGGCTGTCTGCCGGTGTAAATAAATTTGCGCTGTACGGCGGATTGCCGATAGTATGCTGGTCGAACGCTTTGCTGCTAACCATGTTTAAAACGCTCTGACCTACTGTAGTTGCGGTTGAAATATACTCGGAAGCATCCGTCTGGCTGCTTGAGTTTAAAATAACCGTATTTACATTTAAAGCTAAAAATGAAAATAAGGCTAATCCCAATATCGTCATTAATATCTGCGTGCCGCTCATATCTAAACTATTGTTTGTTACTTAGTTACTATTATGCAAGAATTGTACCTAATCATTATTTGCTAAATA
>JBJKRP010000265.1:0-3676 GCA_046704565.1 Ignavibacteriaceae bacterium
CAGGAAGAATACGGGCATGCAATGAAGTTTTATAATTATCTGCTTGAAGCGAGAGGCAACATTTCGCTTACGCAGATCGAGGCTCCCAAGGTCGGATGGAGTTCTGCGCAGGAAGTCTTTCAAGATACCTTCAGACACGAACAAAAAGTTACCGAATCCATTTACAAGCTTGTCGATCAATCAATTCAGGAAAAAGACCACGCAACAAATATTTTTCTTCAGTGGTTTGTTACCGAACAGGTTGAGGAAGAATCATCAGCCCAAAAAGTCCTTGATAAGATTAAGTTGATCGGCGATAATAAAAGCGGTCTGCTTTTCCTTGATCATGAGATGGGACAGCGCGCCGCGACAAAATAGGTAGTTATTCTTTCAGGAATATTTACTTCCGCTGTTATCTAAATAAGCTGTCCGGCTGCTTATTACATTACCAGGTATTTAACCCGATGCCTTTTTATGACTTTGTTCAAGCATCACACATCCTCTGCGCCTATCAATCAATCCTTTGAATTTAAGCTAAAAACGCTTTCGCCGAAGGAATTTCCCTTCCGGTGAAGCATCGATCCTTCTGCCAAAGCATCTGTCCTTCCGCCAAAGCATCAATGCTTATGCGTTAAGGAATATTCCAATACTCTTAAGGAAAATTGCTTACCTGCGAAGCAACGTTCCTTCCAGTTAAAGCAACGTTCCTTACAGGCAAAGCAAAGTTCCTTCCGGTTTAAGGAACATTGCTTCGCTGATAAGGAACGCTGCTATCCGCATAAGGAAGTTTCCTTATCGGTAAAGGATTGATGCTTAAGGGAAAAGGAAAAGGATCTAAAATGAAGGGGAAATGCTTGTCCCGGTCATCTCGATACGTTCCTCACTCCGTTCGGGACACTCGATGAACTGGCATTAGGGTAAGATATAGAGCAGACTCTATGAAAATCAGGGAGTATGAAATCTTAGAAAAGACAAACAATCATTTATGTCTCTACCGGTTCTAAATCGGAATTCGATTATTCTTTTATCTCGGCAAGCGGAAAAGCAGTGTGTCTCATCGAATGGACTTTGTTGGCAACCGGCAAAACAACTTCTTTCTTTACGCGCTGTTCAAAATAATCCCTGAAGCGGGTTACCATATACCTTACGGGCCATGCGGCAGCTTCACCAAGCGCACATATTGTATTGCCTTCAATATTGTTTGCTACGGAAACTAACAAATCAAGATCATGCGTCGAGCCTTCTCCTGCAACAAGCCTGTTCAATATCTTCAGCATCCAGCCGGTTCCCTCACGGCATGGGGTACACTGCCCGCAGCTTTCATGGTAATAGAACTTTGCAATCCTTGCGAGAACTTTTACAAGGTCGGTGTCCTCGTCCATTACCATAACGCCGGCTGTACCGATTGAAGTACCGGCAGCCTTAAGCGATTCAGCATCCATCTTAACGCCTTCAATCTGATCGCCGCGGAGCGGAGGCATTGAAGAGCCGCCGGGGATGATGCACAATATCTTTTTGTCGCCCGGAACTCCCCCGGCATAATTGTAAATCAAATCTGTCAGCAGCATTCCCGTATGCAATTCGTAAACTCCCGGCTTGTTTACATGACCGCTGATTCCGTAGAGAAGAGTGCCGGGATGTTTAGGCTCGCCTATTTTCGAAAACCATTCCCAGCCTTTATTTATAATCGGCGGAACGTTCGTAATCGTCTCAACATTGTTTATAGTCGTCGGGCATCCCCAAAGACCGTTCTGTGCAGGAAACGGCGGCTTAACTCTTGGGTAACCGCGTTTGCCTTCTATCGAATTCATCAAAGCGGATTCTTCTCCGCAAATGTAGGCTCCTGCACCTTTGTGGACATAAATATCGCAGGAAAAATCCGTTCCGAATTTCTCTTTCATTCTCTCGCCTACATATCCATGCTCGTATGCATCACGCAAAGCTTTTTCAAAAAGCCTAATCCATTTATGATATTCGCCGCGAATATAAACATAAGCGACCTTTGCACCGATAGCATAAGCCTCGATAATGATTCCTTCAATCAACTGATGAGGATTGTATTCGAATATCTGTCTGTCCTTAAAAGAGCCCGGCTCACTTTCATCGCCGTTTATGCAAAGATATTTCGGCTTATCGGTAGTCTTGGGCATAAAACTCCACTTTAAGCCTGCAGAGAATGCAGCGCCTCCGCGTCCGCGCAGACCGGATTTTTTTACGTGATCGATAATTTCATCCGGCTTTTGGCTTAACGCTTTTTTTGCCGCGCTGTAACCGCCGTTCTGTTCGTAAACATTTATAAGATGGAGATCTTTTATATCCGGTAAGACAATCTTTTCCATTTAATTTCTATTTTTAAAAGATTCTAAAATTTGGTCGACTTTTTCAACGTCAAGATTTTCAAAGAAATCTTCGTTCACTGCAATCATCGGCGCCGTGCCGCATGACCCCATACATTCAACTTCCTCTAAAGAGAATACGGCATCTTCCGTAACGCCCCCATTAGCTATATTCAATTTATCTTTTATGCGGTCATATATTTTATAGCCGCCGCGAAGCATGCACGAAACATTTGTACAAACCTGGAGATGATACTTCCCCATCGGCTTTTGATGATACATCGTATAAAATGTAACTACGCCAAGCACCTCATCAGCAGGCATATCAAGTAAAAAAGCTACCTCCTTCATCACTTCTCCGGAAATCCACCCGTTCTGTTCCTGCGCCACATAAAGTACCGGCATAACAGCCGCCTTCTTTGTCGGATACCTTTTAAGGATGTCTTCTATCTTTGCTAAATTTTCTTCTGTGAATTTGAAATCCATGGTATTTTTTATTTTTGAATTTTTATTTTTTAATTCCGCTATTTATCCGCCTCACCCATTACCGGGTCAAGGCTTCCGACGATTGCAACAACATCCGATACCATATGCCCTTTTACAAGCTGCGGCACAGACTGCAGATTAACAAACGAGGGCGAGCGGATTTTACACTTCCACGGCTTGCCGTCGCCTTTGCTTACAAGGTAAAATCCTAATTCTCCTTTCGAGCTTTCGACTGCGTGATAAATCTCTCCGGGCTCCGGATTGATTCCGAAATTAACTATCATAAAATCATGGATAAGCTCTTCCATCTTCGAATATATTTCTGCTTTCTTCGGAAGAACTTTCTTCGGCTGGTTTAACAGCGTTTCCCCCTGCGGCATCTTTTCGAGCGACTGGCGGATTATCTTAATGCTTTCCCTGGTTTCATCTGCACGGACAAAATAACGTGCAAGCGAATCGCCGTCGGGATAAGTTATAACCTTGAAATCCATTTCATTATAAAAAAGATAAGGCTGGGCTCTTCTTAAATCGAACTCCACCCCGCTGCCGCGAAGGCTGGGGCCAGTAAGACCTATATCAAGAGCATCATCGGCAGAGATAACGCCGATGCCGTCGAGTCTTTCTATAAAAATTCTATTTGTGTTTATCAACCGCTCGCATTCATCAAGATTTGGCAGATACTGATCGATGAACCATTTTACCTTGGCGAGTGCTTCCGGCTGAGCATCGTTTGCAACGCCGCCTATACGTGTGTATGAATTTGTGAACCTTGCACCGCAGAGTATATCCCAGATGTCAAGAATTTTTTCTCGCTCTCGTAGAGTCCATAGAAAAACCGTAAGCGCACCGACGTCCATTGCCAGGGCGCCGATTGC
>JBJKRP010000266.1:0-7441 GCA_046704565.1 Ignavibacteriaceae bacterium
CAAAAATATAAATTTGGAAAAACATTTAGAAGACAGTTTTCAGGTTAGATTGAAGAAGCTGTTCGGGTTTACAATTACTGACGATGATGATATAATCACCTCAAAAAGAATTTTATTTAAAAGCACAGGCTGGGGATGGTTAGGATACCATGCATTCATTACGGGCTGTCGTCTAAAAAATTATGTTCCGGATACAATTGGTTTGAGATATGGTCTTCTTGTAATCGAATGGATAGATGGAGAACAGATTAACAAGTTCTTAACAGGGAAAGAGATTAAGAGATTGGCGTTATATATTGCTGCGCGGGTTAACAATCTGAATATTAATGAGGATCCGCGTTTCAACAAAGCAGATGCGGGCTGGGGGTGGCTGGAAATATTCAAAATGCTTCGAAGGGCTTATGGCGTAAGGCTTGGATTATTAAAGTATGGATGTTTAAGAAAGATTATTGCGAAATGCAATACTGCAATTCCAACCCTCGTGGACGGACGAATGAAGCCGGAAGAATGGATAGCAGCGGATAATGGAATAGTAAAAATAGATTTTGAGCATCATAACTTCGGTGCGCCTGAACTTGATATTGTTGACCCGGCTTATGATTTGGCGTCGGCAGTTTTTGAATTTAAGCTCTCTACTGAACAAGAAAAAAATTTCTTAGATTATTATGTAAAAGCGAGCGGAGATAAGTTTGTTTATGATCGAATAATGCTTTACAAAATGCTGTACGGTACTTTGATAAACAAGAAAGCAATAGAAGGAATAAATGAGCACCGTAATCAAGATTCTAAAGATGAATTGAATCTGCGCTCTCTTCAGGCTAGAAATTTTTTAATCAACACTATGAATGGCTTCTATGGAAGTCTGATTGAGAGACATGATAAAATTTTAAATCCTGGTAAGATTTTCTTTTTAGATATTGACGGAGTTTTCAATACTGAAGTTCTCGGATTTCCGCATACGACAGTTAGCGGAATTGCAGGTCTGGAATTATTAAATAATTCAGGCTACGAGATAGTGCTAAATACCGGCAGAAGCATTGAACATGTTCGGAATTATTGCAGCTCATATAGTCTCTCAGCCGGAATAGCTGAATACGGAAGCGTTATATGGGAAGGCGGCGGCAGAATTGAGAAATCTTTAATACAGAGTGAAGTACTTTTCCAGTTAAGTATTTGCCGCGAGGCTTTAAAACATTTAAGCGGCGTTTTTACTGACCCGGATTATAAGTATTCAATAAGAGCTTACAAGTTCGGTTTGCAGAGGACCCAGGGTCTGACAATTGAAGAAGCCCAGGAACTTCTAAATAAATATAATTTGAATTATCTAAAAGTTATATGCCGTAATGAAGACACCTATTTTGTTGGATTGGATACTTGCAAAGGTAATGCTGTAAAATATTTTCTTAACAATAAGGATTATAGAATAACACACACAGCGGCTATGGGAGATTCGGATGAAGATATTCCAATGCTGCTAAATGTAGATGCTGCATTCGCTCCTGCGAATTGTTCTCCCGGTGTAAGACTACTTTCAAAAGATAATAAATGTTCAATTACTAAGGCAAAGCATCAGCAAGGATTTTATGAGGCAGTTAATACGCTGCTTCACAAAAATGAGAAAATTAAAACGAGGCAGTCACCTTACAAAGGTAAGCCCAAAACATTTGACCATATCGTATTTTCTTTACTTAGCACCGCTGAGCAAAATAAGGTAAAAAAGATTATATCCCTATTAAATATAAATAAGATTTAAAATAGAGCTTTTAAGAAAATTATTTATGAGAATTAGAAATTTCGGATCCGATCTTTTTGTTGGTTTCGCAAAAACAGAATTAGGTAAGAGAAAAGCTCATCAAACAGCAGAGAGCTTCTTGATTTAATCTTGTTTTTGATTACAGAGGGACTTATCCGTAAATCGGACCAAAGTTCTTGCAGGCTCTGTAGTCCGCACCTTCCAGGTTATCCGTACCGAATGCATTCCATGAACTAGGTCTGAAAATTCTTTCGGAGGTAACATTATGCATGTTCACAGGAATTCTCAGCATAGAAGCAAGAGTAATAAATTTGTCTCCTATGTGCCCGTAGCTGATGGCTCCGTGGTTTGCACCCCAGTTAGCCATTACGGAGTACACGTCTTTGAATGCGCCTTTGCCTGTTAGGTTTGGGACAAACCAGGTTGTAGGCCAGGTCTGGTTTGTTCTTCTGTCTAAAATCGAATGGACCTTTTCCTGAATGTCGACGGTATATCCTTCCGCAATTTGAATAACGGGTCCCAGCCCTTTTACCAAATTTAATCTCGTCATTGTTACAGGCATTTCTCCTTTAGTTAAAAACTGTGAAGAGAATCCGCCGCCTCTAAAATATTCCAGATCGGCAGGGCACCACTTGGTTGCATTCAAGCATTCGGTAACCTCGCTTGAATTTATTTCCCAGAAAGGTTTCATTGCGGGCTTGCCGTTCGAACTTTGTCTGCCTGTCCCATCAAGACATGTTGAACCTGAATTTATTAAATGAATAATTCCTCCTTCAGCTTTCCCTTCTAAAGTTTCACTTGTAACCCGTTTAACTGATTCAGGGCTCCAGTAAGTTCTTACATCGGAAAATATCTGTGCTGTGTCTGAGAGTAAATGACCGAAAAGCATTGCAGCACCGTTTAAGCTGTCGTTCTCTGTTGCCATTATAAACGGCTGACGTATCCCGTTCCAGTCGAAAGAAGAGTTTAAGATTGCTTCTAAGAAATCTCCGTTGGGGAAATGGTCCGTCCATTGACGCTGCCCCTGGAAACCGGCAGCAATTGCATTGTGCCCCATCGCCTCTTCGCCAAAACCTAACCCGGCAAGCTTATTATTGCCGATCATCAAATCGCGTGCAATTAAAGCCATCTTAACAACAGTCTCCCACTCGTAATCTTTTCTTTCTCTTGTGGATTTTTGTTTGTTTATATCGTCACCCTCTTTGCAGTACTCTTTCGTCCAATTAAGAGCAACTTTAAATTCATCATCATCATAAAACTTTTCATCTATTCTTCTGTTAATCTCGCTCATGTCAACGTATTCATTCCGCATTCCGAGATAATCTGAAAAGAAATCCGGGGTTACCACCGAGCCTGCAATGCCCATAGAAACAGAGCCGATAGACAAATATGATTTGCCTTTCATTGTTGCCATAGCCAGTCCGGCTTTGGCAAAGCATAAGAGCTTTTCCTGCACATCGGAAGGTATGGAAGTATCGCCGCTGTCCTGAACGTCCTTACCATAGATGCCGAACGCCGGCATTCCTTTTTGAGTGTATCCTGCAAGAGCAGCAGCAAGATAAACAGCACCGGGTCGCTCTGTACCGTTAAATCCCCAGACCGCTTTCGGGATTAATGGATCCTGATCCATCACTTCAGTTCCATAACACCAGCAAGGGGTAACAGTTAATGATACGCCTACACCTTCGCGGATAAATTTTTCTGATGTCTCAGCGGCTTCCGCCACACCGCCTATGGAAGTATCGGCAATAACGCATTCAACCTGCAGCCCGTTTGAGTGACGTAAGTTTTCACTTAAAAATCTTGCAGCCGTTTTCGCCATCGTCATTGTCTGGTTCTCGAGAGATTCACGTACGCCTTTCCTTCTTCCGTCAATTACAGGTCGGATTCCGATTTTAGGCATGCTTCCGCGAAGACGGTTTACAGGCTTGTTCATTTCAAATTTTTGTTGGCTCATTTTTACCATCCGGTTTTATTTTCTAATTAGACATTCATTCATTAGAATGAAATATATATTTCTCAGATAAATTATCTATGCCAGGCTCCCGGCATTCTCCAGCAGATAGCTTTCCGCTTCTACTGACCACAGACCATTATGCATTTTACAGATTTCATCCAGCTTTTTATAAAATTGGTTCTTCTTTCCCTTTATCTCGAAATCATTAATTGATGTTAACGGCATTCTAATGTGAGTATAAATTAATTTCTTTCCGCCGGGGATTTCCGGCAGATGCAATGTAGTATCTGCAACGGCATCCAATCCTCCAACATGAGTAACCAGTCCGGAAGGGTCCAAGCCTTTGGAAAGATAAAGCAAAGCCTCTTTCAGATCATCATTGTTGCCGCCCGAGGTGCCGACGATGTGTGTAAACTTGTAATGCACACTATAAAAATTGAAAGGCGCTTTGAAGCTGGGGCTTGAAGGACCGGCAAAAAAATTTAAACAGCCATCCTCCGCAAGTATTGCATCTGCCTGTTCAATTAACGAAGGAACAGGTGTGAAGACAAAGACATCATCATATCCTTTGCCGCCGGTAATCTTTAAAAGCTCTTCAGCCGGGTTTTCAAAATTGGAAGTATTAATGTATTGAAGCTTTATCCCGTTCCTTGCAGCCTCCTCAACTGTATAAAGCAACGCCGCTCTCTTTAATCTCGTTTCATCAATATCTGTTACGATAAAATTACCCGGCTGCCTATCCTCGCGGTGAACGACATAATTGATTGCAGCTAATCCCATTGGTCCGCCTCCTGCCATCAAGATCATATTGCCGCCCTGCTTAATTTCCATCTGATGAACATACGAACCTGGCGCCCTATGATAGTTTGCATGCATAGCGCCGATGACGCATGAAAGCGGCTCCGCAAGCGAAGCAGGGTAAAACCCTACTCCATCATAATTCAGAAGACAGGCCTGTTCCATAACTTCGCTAGGTATTATTATATACTCTGCATCGCCGCCGATGTACCGGTATGAATAACCCGGTGCACTTAAAACTCCAACCGGACCCTTTTCATAATTAAGCGCGGGCTGAATTGAAAATTTTTGTCCGCTCTTAAATTTGTCTTTCCACTTAGCGCCTACTTCGAGCAGTTCGCCGGCAAACTCATGTCCGATTATTATGGGGTTCTCTCCTAAATTCTTTGGAATTCTCTTATGGTCTGCACCTTGTTTCGCTGCCTTGTATGAGGACATGCAAATCGAATCGCTTACCACTTTTGCAAGAATTTCATCTTCCTTTATTCCAGGCAAATCAAATTCCTCTAACCTCAGGTCTTCCTTTCCGTACAACCTTACAGCTTTTGTCTTCATATCCTCACTCTATACTCCTTACTCATTACTCCATACTTACCTAAGCATTACCTGTCCGCCCGTAACCGGAACAGCCTGCCCTGTCTCGTACTCCTGTTCGATAACATAATACACAGCGCGCGCTATATCTTTAATCCTCACTCCTCTTGCTGCGGGAACCTGCTGCTCATAATATTTTTTTACGTCCTCTATCGATGCGGCACCGGGAACTTTTCCTGTTTTCAAATATTGGACAAACAATCCATTTTGCGGATCTGACCACAATGGTCCATCAAAATAATTTCCAGGACAGATTGAATTCACTTTGATATTGTATGGCATAAGCTCAAGCGCAAATGACTCCGTCAACCCGATACCGCCGAACTTTCCGCCTGCATAAGCAAAGTTTTTGTTGCTACCTTTTAATCCCGATTTAGAGTTTATCTGGATTATATCAAAAAAGAATTTCGAATTATATTCGTGCTGTATCTTCATAACTGCTGAGGCAAATTTTGTGCAAAGGAAAAAGCCAGTGTAGTTAATATCAGTAACAAACTTAAAAGTTTCCGGAGACATTTCTTCAAGGCTGCCTGCTCTCAATACCCCGGCGTTGCTGATCATTACGTCCAGTCCGCCGAATTCCAAAATAGTTTTTTGAATCAGTTCATCAACCGACTGAGGATTTGAAACATCAGTCTTTACAAAGTATGCCTTGTTGCTTTGCCCGGTTGTGTTGATTTCATTTACTAATGCATTCCCATTAATTTCATCCAGGTCGGCAATGACAATATTTGCACCTTCCGCGAACATCTCATTCGCTATTCCAGCGCCGATCCCCTGCGCACCGCCGGTTACGACTACTATCTTTTGCTCAACCCGCCGTTTTGTTTTTTTTACAACCGGCTTAGTCGTAAATCCCAAACCTACCTTAAACTTATCAATGCAATCGATCAGCCAATCGGATGTCAGTTTGTTTTCAGCCAGCGCAACTAAGCCTGTATTCTTTATCGAAATAAAATCAGGCATCCTTTCCGTACTGACTTGAGAAATTATTTCATCAATAATCCGACCTCCTTCATTGCCGGCAGCTTTTATTACTTCGAATTGTCCGGTCAGGAAAAACGAATCAGGCATCTCTTTATTTAAAGAATAAAACTTTGCTGAAATTAAGCTGCTGTTTGATATAGCCATTCTGACCGGCGGTAGAATTTCTAAAATTATTTTATCCATTCTTCATTTTCCCGTTAAAATAAAAATCAAGAACGGTAGCACCGAGCTTTTCAAACTCTTTTCTTTTTTGTGTAGAAGGAAAGCCGTCTTTATTTTGGTAGCCTTCATCGCCTTTCACGGTTAAAAACTGATGAGCTGCCAGGACGCAGGCGCCTTTGTAATTTATTTTTTTAAGATATTCATCGAGCCCGGCATTTCCCCTGCAGTGAACTTTTAACGGAACCAACTCCGGTGTATTGTGCTCGGTGCCGAATGTTATTGTAAAACCGCTTTCATAAAAAAACCGGACGTAATCTTTCAGGATATTAATATCGTTCCTTGCCGGTATAAATTCTACATTATAAATTCCGAAGTCAAGAAGTTGTGCAAGTAATCTCTCCTTGCCGTTCTCAAAGTCAGTGAAATTTCCTTTTGCATAATCAAGAAGGACCGGGTAAACAGGTATTCCTCCGGCATCAAAAACAATTTCCTTAAATTCATCGACGCTTACAAATGCGCTTCTGTCTTCCGGGACAAAAGCCTTGCCGCCCGCTTTCAGAAGCTTTGACCTTATTTCGTTTTCAAGTGAAGCGGAATCATCCGGTAAGCTCTCCGGCAGTCTGCCGAAAAGCTTCTCATAAAAATTAATTCTGTCTTTATAATTTGGGAAAAGCTCCCCGGCTTTTATCCTGACTGCCTTTGCAAGGTGTCGTTCCCTTACAAGGTTCTTTGCAAGCTTCGATCTGATTTCTTCAAAAGAAAAATGAAAGTCTGGATTTATAGAATACAGAAGGACATTTATTCTATTTATCATCTCGACTATTTGACTCTCGCCTGCCTGCAGCACGGTGTTTAATCTTTTTTCATTCCTTCCGCTCGGTTTAGGACTTACGGAGAGACCCTTACCGGTTAAATAAATTCTTCCCGGGTTATTAGGGTCGTTAACCTTGATATTCTTTTCCTGAAATTCCTTTACCAACCCGATGAATTCAATATTAAAAAGAGGAAATATATTCGCTCCCAAACATTCTCCGGCAAATTCCGAATACCCATCGGTAACATTAAAATCGTTTATTCCTAAAACCTTTATACCTTCTTCCTTTGAAAGGCTTACTGCTTGCCCGATGCTTTCGAAGGCACTGAAAGAATACGGCGTGTGGATGTGGGCGTTTACATCCGGTACATTTAAT
>JBJKRP010000267.1:0-7898 GCA_046704565.1 Ignavibacteriaceae bacterium
GAGTTTATAAATTTGTCTAAAGTTCTGGTATCTAAAAAACCAAGGTTTATATTTCCGGTGAATAAAATGAGCTGCTTAAAGGATAGTTGGATCGATCGAATATAGCTTCTTGACTTTATTCCCGAGACATAAGAAATATACTCATCTCTAAAACTTGATAAAGTTTTGAAGTGATTTTTTTCCTGCGGCAATTCTTGAGGAATTTGAAACTTAGCCATGAATTGCTGTGCTTCTTTATGATCGGATGTTTTTGTAGAAATGATTTTTCGCTTACCATTAACAAGGTAGGCTAATTTATAATAAGGCGACCTTTGGTTTTTAAAAATGAACATTTTGTAATCCTCCCCCAGTGTGCACTAAGTATGCAGTGGCAAGAAAAGCGCGGATATATATTCAGATTGCAAAAGTCTTGATTACTCATAATCAGCGGGTCGGAGGTTCAAGTCCTTCCGGGCCCACTTCTGAACGGAAATATTACATTTCCGTTTTTTTATTTTAAAGAGCTATAGCCCTTTATATGTAAACCATAAGCTACAGGGTAATGAAGACTTCTATTCGTATGAGTAACCTGATTAATCTTTATCTTAAATTTATACCGTCTCTCTCTCAGAACATTTCTTTTAATATGAATATTAATTAAGTTTCTTGTAAGGATGGAAAACAGCAAGGCAGTTTATCATTGACTTTTGGAAGATGCAAATAGGGAACTTAAAGTAATTAGAAATGGTTTAGTATCGAGGTTGGTGAAAAGTTTATTCAACGGCTCCATTATTTTGTTCTCAAGGAGAATTTATGGCAGACTTTAACGGTTTCTCAGAAGAAACGGTAAGTGGAATTGCAAGATTGGCTGAAGACGGCTTCAATGACTTTAAAGACGAAGCTATCGCTGCCGGTAAAGACTTTTTGGCTCAATCCAAAGAAGACTTGCAGCACTGGACCGAGCAGTTGGCAGCAGGACAGATAAGTAAAGAGGATTTTGAATGGCTTATGAGATCAAAAGAAAATGCCGTAAAGCTTATTATACTTAACCGTATCGGCTTAACTAAAACTCAGGCAGATAAGTTGACGGCAGGTATTATTAGCGTTGTAACTGCTTCAGCATTTAAATTATTCAAAAAATAAAAACTTTATTCCGGGCTGATAAAAACAGAAGCTTCCTGAAAGTATACATTTGTTTTTAAGCCTAACGTAGTTTAATTCCGACCAAGCCATAATGATAAGGCGGGAGTTGTATTACCACGCCGCCGGTTTCGAATCCTGCTGATATAATCCATTCAATACATTGTTCCGGCTTTGGACGGATTTCAAGCGAAGGTCCTCTCGGAGTAGAAGCTGAGTATATCCAGTGGATAATTCCGGCTTTACCTCCGGGCTTTAAAATCCGGCAGGCTTCTTTTAATAAAGAAACCGGTTCTTCTGCATGAAGGATATTAAAAAGCATTGCGTAATCAACCGATTCATCTTTAAGCTTTGTCCCATCTTTTACAAAGTCTGACCGGTGAGCTTTGACATTAGTAATTTTTTCTTTTCTTAGCTTTTCTTTAAGAGCAGAAATCATTTCCGGCTCAATATCGTAGGCATGTAAATCCCCTTTGATAATCCTTGCCGCCGGAATTGTAAACGTGCCGTAGCCCGAACCGAATTCGACAGCGTTTTTGATACTTTCATTGAACTGAAGACGAAAGAAAATATTTTTAACGTCGAAGAAAGTCTCCCAATACTTTTCTTCGGGCATTCCGCTGTCTCTAATTTTCATTATCCTATACTGTGCTAAATGTTAATATGTCTCCGGCAAAGTTATGAAAATGATATATTAATATAGATAGATTGAATTTTGTTGCGTCAGGATTACCGACAACATAAAAAAACCTAAAGATATACGGGGATTAAATTTTGAAACCGGGTTTAGGCGGGTATTGTCTGTAAGGTAATTCATTCCCGGAGAATAACTGCTGGAAGAATTAATTCCCCGGGACTTCTCCGCCTGCTGCAAATCCTATTACGGAATATATAGAAGAAATATCATTGCTTTTCTATGCCTATGTCTCTATTTTTGAGCTTTGATTTATTTTTAAACATAATTGGAGATAAAGCAGCATGCCGATGATGGCAAAGATGAGAAGTTTAGCTCCGGCTTTTATAGTTGGAGTCGGTGTGATATTCGTTCTGTTCATGATAGTTTCCGATTCGAACATAATGGAAATCTTCGGTTTAAGGACGAACAACGTCGGCTCCATTAACGGCGTTAAGATTTCTTATCAGGATTTTATGAAGGCAATGGACAACGAGAGGCAAACCCTTAAGCAGCAGGGCAAGGACGTTCCGGACGAGGATAACGACCAGTTCCGCGATGAAGTATGGAACGCTTTGGTTACACAGACCTTAGTTGCCCAGGAGGTTAAGAAATTAGGAATTTCTGTTTCTGATCAGGAAATAAAAGATATAATATTAAACAATCCCCCGGATTTTCTAAAGAAAAGCTTTATAGATTCAACCGGCAAGTTTAACAGGCAGCTATATCTAAATGCAATATATGATCCGCGTAATAATCAGGACCTGCTTCAAGCGGAAGAATATGTCAGGCAGGCGATGCTCAGCCAGAAGCTTCAGAGCATGCTGCTGGCGTCGATTACAGTAAGCGATGCCGATGTAAGAAGACAGTTTATCGATCAGAATACAAAGGCAAACGCCGAATATGCACTCGTTAACATATCAGAGTTCCCGGACTCGACAATAAAAGTTTCGGACGGCGACCTTAATAATTATTATAATGACCACCAGGACCTCTACCAGATCATTCCCCAGCGCAGGCTTAAATATGTCTTGTTCTCAACTGTCCCGACTTCGGAAGATTCCGCAAACGTAAAGCTGAATCTTGAGAACATAGCAACTCAAACCGGCTCGGATACGACAAGCTTTAAAACTTTGGTCAGCGAATTTTCATCCCAGCCTTATTCTAAAGATACGCTGGCAATAAATGCATTTCCCGCCTCTGCGTCGGATTCTATTATAAATGCGAAAGCAGGATCTATCATCGGTCCGTTCGCCTCATCGGAAGGATATATAATCTATCATGTCCTCGGCTCGGTGCCTTCGAACCAGCCTATGGTAAGGGCTTCGCACATATTGATAAACCAATTCGGCAGCGATGCGAATAATCTTGAAGAGGCTAACAAGATATATAGCCAGCTTAAAAGCGGTGCCAGCTTCTCTAAGCTTGCTAAAGAATATTCCAAAGACCCGGGCAGTGCTGTCCGAGGCGGCGATCTTGGCTGGTTCGGCAAGGGACAAATGGTACCTGAGTTTGAAAAGGCTGCTTTCAGCGGAAACATCGGTGTAGTTCAAAAGCCGATCAAGACAAATTACGGCTATCATATTATCAAGGTGACCGGAAAGATTGATAAAAAGTTTATCGTTGAGATGATCGTTAATCCTATAAAAGCTTCGGAGTCTACAAAAGACCAGATATTGAGCAATGCAAAAGACTTTAACTACATAACAAATAAAGACGGCTTTGATAAAGAAGCCAAGCTAATGAACTACGCAGAGCGCCAGACCCCGCTTTTCAGCAAGGAATATAATTACGTTCCCGGGATAGGCGTAAGCGAGAACTTAACCAAGTTTGCATTCGACAACGACGTTAACACTATCAGTGACCCGATAAAAACACCAAACGGCTATGTGGTTGCGGAAGTATCGGAGATTGTGAAAGCAGGCGTAAAGTCGCTTAGCCAGGTGAAGGCTCAGGTAAAAGCAGCAGTTATTAAAGAGAAACGATTTGAACTGGCTAAACAGGAGGCTGAACAAATAAAATCAAAGATAGGCGGAGATTTGAACAAGGTGCCGTCGGTCGATCCGAAGGTAACGGTATCTCAGACGGGCGAGTTTACACCCGGCAGCGGTTCCGTTCCGGCGATTGGAGTTGACTATAGCTTTGCCGAGAGCGTTCTAAAGTTGCCTTTGAACAAAGTCTCCGGTCCGGTGAAAGGCAATAACGGTTATTACCTGATTAATGTTTTATCAAGAACGCCTTTCGACTCAACTAAATTTGATGCCCAGGAAAACTCTATCCGCAGCAGTATCCTCCAGAACCAAAGAAACGAATTTTTCCAGGAGTGGCTTGCCGCGCTAAAAAAGAACGCGGATATTGTCGACAACCGGAGCCAGTTCTTCGGGCAATAACTTTGTAAAGTTATGTCAAGTTAGTTTGAATTTAACCTTTCAAGTTCAAATGCTCTGCATTCATTCGTAATTAAACAGCGGGTGCAGGCATTTGAATGATGAGTTTAAATCTTTCCTTTTTTTACACTTTTCCTGCCTGCAATTGTGTTTTCAGAATTTAGTATAGAATCCCGTTGGGGATGTTATGTTTGCCGGTCTATTATATCAGCCTGTTTTTCATTTAATTTTTAGAAAAATTTTGATTAAATTTTGAAAGGACAAAAGCAGGTAAATTACTTTTGCCGTAAAATAATAATTAATGAATAATAAGGATCCCAAATCGCCTGTACCTGAAGACTCACGCTATTCATCTTATCTGAATAAGAGCCTGATAAGAAATATTTTATTTTTCAGCGGAGGTATAGTTCTATTTATCTCCGGCTGTATAGTCTACGGTATTATTCTAAATATAAGAGAGGTCCCCTTAAGCAAATTAATGGCGGAAAAGGGATTTTCAACTTTGAAGCAACCTTACATTATAATTAACCGGAATTCTTATTCATTAAATTTATATGAAGATACTGTACTGATTAAATCTTATAGAGCTAACTTTGGACGAAATGTAAGTTCTCCCAAAGACAAGGCGGGAGATTTATCTACGCCCGTTGGCGATTATAACATATGTGAGATTGATACGGTAAGCAAGTACTATAAATTCTTTAAATTGAACTATCCTAATTTGAATGATGCGGCAAAGGGCTTACGGAAAGGATTAATTTCTCAAAGTCAATTCGACAGCCTGAAGTATGAACTTGCCAGAGGAATTTGTCCTCTTTCAAATACTCATTTAGGCGGCAATATAGGAATTCAAGGAATAGGAAGACTGGATTTTATTTTTAGGTATTTACCGTTTAATTATAATTGGACAGACGGTTCAGTTGCAATAAGCAACGAAGATATAGATGAGTTGTACAGAGTAGTTAAGAAAGGAACTCCCGTTGTCATTAAATAAAATTTTTATATTGCTGAGCTTAACGGCGTCGATATTTTTATTCTTTTCATGTTCCGGTAAGAAGTCGGGTCAGAACGATCAATCGGTCGATTATGAAAATCCCCAGGTGGTTTTGCAGAAAGCCAAAGATATCTTAGGACCTGAAGTTCGTTTTGCTTATAAAGGGATATTTGATATGGACTCTGTTATTGAGATAGCTGCGGGTACGGAAATCCGGTCTGACAAGCAGTGGGGAATTAAGTTTATTCTTTTGAAAATGATCGGCGGACAGTTAAAAAGCGTCTATCAAACGCCGCTCCTTAACGGTTCATTTAAGCAATGCCTGGTACAGAAGATCAAATTCCCGTTTTTCGATCATGAATTAATCTACTACAATTCGCAGGATTATTTTATAGGCAGCGGCGGCGGTGAAGTTTATTCTTACCTGGTAAACTTTAACCGGAAAGAAACTTATTTTGCTCATTTAGTAATGCAGCCGGGTAAACCGGTTTCTCTTTATCTTTCTGATAATATAGATATCCAGCAGGTAAAGGGCTTCTTTGTAAGCAACTTTAAGCGTGATTATCCTTCGCTAAAGGTGGTAAACAAGGATGTGGTTCTCAAGTACTAAATTTCTCAGCATTCTTAGAAAGAATTAATAGATAACCATTTTTTTTTGTGAAACAAAGAGTACTAATTTTATTTTTAATCTTAAGCTTAAAGCTTTTTGCACAGCCGGGCGCTAAGTATGAGCTTAATTCTATTAACTTTATAGGGAATCATTATTTCTCTTCATCTACATTGGCAGACTTAATTTATTCGCAGCAGACTCCTGCCTGGTTCTGGAAATTCCTGCACTCATTCTCAAGCTTAGGCAAAGAACCGGTCTATTTCGATTCTACAAACATTCCTATCGATATCAATCAATTAAAAGAGTTTTACAACTCAAACGGATTTTTCGATGCAAGCTTCGGATATAAATATAAAGTAGACACAGCCGATAAAAAGGTTGATCTTTATTATATCATTCACGAAGACAAGCCTTCATTTTTTGGAAAATTAAATATCCACGGCATAGATAAACTGCCGAAGTATCTTTATAATAACATTTACAAAGATATTGCACTGGATACCACGGAAAGGTTTTCACAGGAAATTGTCCAGAACAATATCAGCAAGTTTATTACTTATATGGAGAACAACGGCTACATGCTGATAAAGTACGACAGCACGGTTGTTTGGAAGGACACAGTAAACTATAAAGCCAATGTTAACATTTATTTTACCCAGGGCAATATGTATTCTATCGATACCATTCTCGTTGCCAAAACAGGCGTAGGCGCTGACTACGTAGAAGACGATATACTTAGAGATATTTCCGGGTTAAAAAAAGGTCAAATACTTAACTTAGATGAGCTGAAGCGCAGCCAGTTAAGGCTCTACCAAACCGACCTCTTTAGTTCCGTGAATCTTTCTCCCAAAGTAAAAGATACTTCCGGCACCAAAGTCCCGGTAGAGATGAGCGCAAACATCGGGATGTTGAATGAAATGGACCCGGAAATAATTTTAAACAACCAGCAGAATGCTTTTAACGCCGGTCTCGGCATATCATATATTAGAAAGAACTTTTTAGGCGACGCAAGGAAACTTACTGTTAGTACTTCATTCGGTATACAGAACCTTTTCCAGGCAGATATAGGAAATCTTATTAAACGCTTTTCGATTTACGACACAACTTTGAACGGTTATATTGATTCAAGGATAACCTTAAACCAGCCTTACATTTTTGAGAAGCCTATTTCCGCTACATGGGAGACATACGCTACTATAAATAAACAGCCATACTACAGCAACACTCTCTTAGGTACCAAATTTACTTTTGACTTTGAGATGCCGACTTACACTTTTATAAACTCTTTAAGTGCTTCGTATACCTTTGAGGAATCCAAGGAAGATTACAGGACACTGCCGGATAGCCTTGCAATCAAGCTGGTATCGGATGTTGCCGCGGATGCCGCCTCGAGAACGATAGACAACCTGCTCTTTCCAACCAGCGGCTATAATCTAACGTTTCATATTGAAGAAGGCAATTCATTTGCACTAAAGAACACTCCGGGTGCGGATTTCTACAAATTTCAGTTGGGAGGATCTTATTATCTTACTCTTGATAACCATCAGAATTCGATAACAGCTTTTAAATTAAAAGTGGGAAATATACAGGTTTATAACGGCAGCTTTGCCGGCGTACCTATTAACAGAACATTTTATGCAGGCGGCAGTACGTCAATTAGAGGGTGGGGAAGCAACGAACTGGTACCACCCGCGAGCCCGCGTCTCCGGAATATACCCGGCATAAACAATACCACTTATATAGAAGGCGGAAGCTTTCTAATAGAAGGATCGATAGAATTCCGGCGCAGGTTTTGGGAAAATGTTGGTTATGCACTGTTCACTGACTTTGGAAATACCTGGCTGGGGTATTCGGCGTTTAGCTGGAAGAGCGTTGCGGTTGCAGTCGGGTTCGGGCTTAGATATTATACTCCCGTTGCGCCTTTTCGAGTCGATTTCGGTTTTAAATTCTACGATCCCAATCACAACAATGGACCTCAATTTATCTGGGAAAGCTGGAATAAGCATGTCTTCAGCAACATTCAGATCAACTTTGGCTTAGGGGAGGCTTTTTAAGGATTTTTTTGTATGCCAAATTTTAAATCATTATTTTTGTAGTCTTTAATTTAGGTAAGTT